>DAIEFO010000177.1 GCA_027325475.1 Desulfobacteraceae bacterium
GAATGAATATGAATCCAAAACCTTGCTGGCCCAGTTCGGCGTCCCGGTGGTTCCGGAAAAAACAGCGGCTGATATCGACGAGGCCGTCAGCACCGCCGAAGCCATCGGATTTCCCGTCGTTATCAAGGCGCTGGGGTCAACGCTCCTTCATAAATCCGAACGGGGCCTGGTACAGGTCAACCTGACATCTGTTGAAATGGTGCGTACAGCTGCTGCCACTATGGCTGCCGAAGCCGGTGCGGAACTCGATGGATTTTTACTCCAACCGTTCATCAAAGCCAAACGGGAACTGGTGGCCGGGTTTTTCCGGGATGCACAGTTTGGTCCTGTCGTGATGCTGGGTCTGGGCGGTATTTTCACCGAAGTGCTGTCTGATGTTACGTTTCGCGTAGCCCCCCTGACGCCGACGGATGCCGCAGAAATGATCGGCGAAATCAAGGCCAAAAAGCTCTTGGGGCCGTTCAGAGGAGAAGCCGCCGCGGATACCGACGCCATCGTTCAAACGCTGGTTGGCCTTTCCCGATTGGCTCTGGCTCATCCTCAAATCTCTGAAGTGGATATCAATCCGCTGCTGATAGAGTCTGATGGCGGCGTCTGTGCGGTGGACGCCCTGGTCGTTTTGAAACCGGACATCGAAGAACCGCGTTTGTATAACCTCCCTGTCGATCCCCATGCTGTCGGAGCCTTGTTCTACCCGCATTCCATTGCCTTTGTCGGGGTTTCCGGAACCATCGGTAAATGGGGACATATGTTGTTTACCATCACGGCCAGCCGGGGCTATTCCGGGGAGATTTATTTGGTGAATCCCAAAGGCGGTGTCATCGCCAACCGTCCGGTGTTCCGGTCTGTTGCTGAAATTCCGGGAAAGGTGGATCTGGCAGTAGTAACAGTGCCCGCGCGATCGGTGCTGGAATTGATTCCTCAATTCAGGGCTAAAGGCATTACCCGTATGGTGTTGATCACCTCCGGGTTTGCAGAAACCGGCACATCCGGGAAAGTTCTGGAAGACGAGCTGGTGCGGGAGGCCAGGGAAGCCGGCATCGTGATGATCGGCCCTAACACCATGGGGATATGCAATCCGCACATACATCTTTACTGCACTGGAAGCCATGTGTGGCCGGAACCCGGCTCCACGGCCGTCGTGGCGCAGTCCGGCAACATGGGCACGCAGCTTCTGGCGTTTGCCGAGCAGCAGGGGATCGGCATCCGGGCTTTCAGCGGATCGGGAAACGAGGCCATGGTCACGATCGAAGATTATGTGGACGCCTTTGAAGTCGATGAGTTGACCCGAACGGTGATGCTGTATGTGGAAAGCGTCAAGAATGGACGCCGATTTCTGGAAAGCTGCCGGCGCGTCAGCAAGAAAAAACCCATCGTATTACTGAAAGGGGGACAGAGCCAAGCCGGAAACCGGGCGGCTGCCAGTCATACCGGGGCATTGAGTTCGGACGCCCGGATTTTTGATGCGGTATGCCGGCAAGCCGGCGTTGTCAAGGTCGGGCGTTCCATGGATCTGCTCGATCTGTCGGCTGCGTTTTCATCTCTGCCGCTGCCTCGCGGAAACCGGGTGGCCATCATGACCCTTGGCGGCGGCTGGGGCGTGGTCACCGCGGATTTATGCTCGGAATATCATATTACGGTTCCGGAACTCTCGGCGGATTTGATTCGTGATATCGACGCCATCCTGCCGCCATACTGGAGCCGTTCGAATCCGGTGGATATCGTTGGTGAAAACGATATGTCCATTCCCCTCAGGATCATGGAGGCGCTGATGCACTGGGATGGCTGCGACGCGGTGATCAATCTGGGTATCATGGGCCGGCGGATTCTGGTCAACAAACTCATCGAATCCGTGTCCAAGGCCGATCCGACCTATTCTCCGGAAATTCTGGATTCCATGAGACAGGAACTCCTCCGGTTTGACGCCGAATACGTTGAACGCATCATTCGTCTGATGGAAATCTGTGAAAAGCCTGTTTTCGGGGTCAGCCTGCTGAAGGATTATCAGGACAAGACCGTTTGCAGCATTCCGGATGCGCGGTATAAAGCCGTATTTTATGAAAGTCCGGAGCGGGCCGTGAAAGCATTTTCACGGATGGTGGAATACCAGCGGTTTCTGGAACGCTGATGAAAACCAATCAGACGGTGATGTCTGTTGAGCCGGTTTTTCTCCGGTAAATTTTTTCAGAATCCACTACCGGTTCAAAATCATCTGCACAGGCGGAAAATTTGAGGCTTTCCTGGGAGCCGAGGCAGAGAAATCCGCCGGGACGCAGACTGTCCGCAAAAAGTTTCAATACCCGGTCCTGAAGTTTTCGGGTAAAATAGATGAGAACGTTTCGGCATACAATCATGTCCATTTCACCGAACACACCATCCGTGGCCAGGTTGTGTTCAGCGAAATGGATGTGTTTTTTCAGGCTGTCGTTCAATATTGCTGCATCGTGAGATGCCGCATAATAGTCTGCAAATGACGCCTGACCTCCGGATTTCTGATAGTTCCGGGTGTAGGTTTTCATGAGATCGAGCGCACAGACGCCTTTTCTGGCTTTTTCAAGCACCGGCGGATTGAAATCCGTGGCATAGATGCGCGTTTTTTCATAAAGGCCTTCTTCTGTGAGCAAGATGGCCATCGAATAGATTTCTTCGCCGCTGGCACATCCGGGATGCCATACCCGGATAAACGCCAGTGGCTCCAGCGCAGGAGTGACTTCTTGTCGAACGGCTTTGTAGAACGATGGATCCCGGAACATTTCGGTGACGTTGATGGAGAACCCCTGAAGAAGTGTTTCAAAAAAGGACGGATCATAAAGCGCCTGATGCTGTATTTCGGAAATACTGGAAAGACCTGACATGGCCAGCAGATTCCGAATCCGCCGTTTGATATGGACGTCGGAATACTCTCTGAAATCATAGCCGTATCTCAGATATATGGCTTCCAGAAAAAGCCGTATCTCGATATCCTCAGGTGATGCAGTCGCTGTATTTTCCGTACTCATGGCAATGTCCGCCGGGTGAACGGTGATGATGAAATGAGATTGATATTTCCTGTGAATGTAATAAGATACAAACAGGTTGTCAATACCGTATCCAGAAGTGGCGCATCCGGCGTTCCGGCATGGCTGATTCAACTGCCGACGATTTGGGTGCCGAACGGACGTCATTCTCTTTTTTTCGAAAGGAAATAACAGTATGATTCAATGGTATCTCAGTTATGACGGTAACCAGATGGGGCCGATGAGTACGGAACAGGCGATTCAGTATGCGCAAAAAAACGCCAATGGATTTGCCTGGCGGGAAGGCATGACCGCCTGGACACCCATTTCACAGGTTCCGGAATTGCAGTCTTCACCGGCGTTTTCCGGGGGCCCGCCGCCGCAGGCAAATTGCGGCAGGGCTGATGAAATTGATTATAAAATCATGGGCGCTGAAATGCAGTATGTGGAAGTCGAGCTGGATCCCGGCGAAAGCGCTGTGGCTGAGGCCGGCGCCATGATGTATAAGGACAGCGTGGTTCAGATGGAAACCATTTTCGGCGATGGTTCGAGTGCCAGCATGAGTGGTTCTTTTATGGATAAACTGATTGGTGCGGGAAAGCGCCTTTTGACTGGTGAGAGCCTCTTTATGACTGTGTTTACCCATGCCGGAAGCGGCAAAGCCCATGTGGCCTTTGCCGCGCCGTTTCCTGGAAATATCATTCCGATCCGGCTGCCGGATATCGGCGGCTGTCTGATCTGCCAGAAAGACAGTTATCTGTGCGCGGCCAGGGGAGTTGCCATCAGCATTTTTTTCCAGCGCAAGATACTGACAGGGCTTTTCGGCGGTGAAGGCTTTATCATGCAGAAACTGGAGGGCGACGGTATGGCGTTTGTCCACGCCGGTGGTACGATCATGGAACGCCAGCTTTCCGCCGGAGAGATTCTTCATGTGGATGTCGGCTGCATCGTGGGCTTTGAGGCCAGCGTCCAGTTCGATATCGAGCAGACGGGCGGCATTAAGACAGCGCTTTTCGGCGGCGAAGGCTTCTTTTTTGCGGTGCTTCAGGGCCCTGGAAAAATATGGCTCCAGTCTTTGCCGTTTTCCAGACTGGCCGGCCGGATGCTGCGGGCGGCGCCTCAGCGTGGCGGCAGCCAGGAAGAAGGTTCTGTGCTTGGCTCTTTTGGAAACTGGATTGGCGGCAATCAATAATCCCTTAACCCTTACTATTTGAAACTTATCATGAATGATTCACTGAGTAACGGAGATATCACCCAGGCGCTGTTCGATCTGCGTCTGGAAATAGATAACATCGATGACAAGGTTGTTTCCCTGCTGGCGGACCGGCAGCAGGTCGTATCGCGTGTGGCGGTTCTTAAAAAAGCCCACAATCTGCCGGTCTATCATCCAGCCAGAGAGGAAGACCTCATATCGAGACTGCGTCAGCAGGCGCGATATGCCGGATTGAATCCGGACTGTATTGAAGAAGTTTACCGGACCATCATTCACCGCTCCCGCATCGAGCAAACCAGCCAGCTGGCCCTGAAGGGTATTCGTCCCGGCGGTGTGGTGCTGATTGTCGGCGGCAGAGGCGGCATGGGCGGCTTTTTCAAAAACTGCTTTCATCGCGCCGGCTATGAAGTCCGCATTCTGGGCTCCGGCGACTGGCCGAACGCCGCATCGCTGTGCGCCCATGCGGACATGGTGATGATCAGTGTTCCCATAGACATTGCGTGCCGCGTCATTCGGGATATCAGCCCCTTTCTGCCTCCTGAAACTGTGTTGTGCGATATCACCAGCATCAAGACGCAGCCTCTGGCGGCGATGCTGGCGGCTTATGCCGGGCCGGTGGTCGGGCTGCATCCGCTGTTCGGGCCATCCACATCCAGCCTTGACAAGCAGGTTATCGTCGCCACCCCGGGCCGCGATGAACACGCCTGCCAATGGATTCTGGATCAGTTCACCGCCTGGGGGGGAATCATTGTTTCGTCCGATGCAAAGGAACATGACGACATTATGGCTATTGTCCAGGCCCTGCGGCATTTTGCAACATTTGCGTTCGGCCAGTTTCTGAACCGGCAGCGGATATCACTTGCCAGAACCCTGGAGTTCTCAAGCCCCATATACCGGCTGGAACTGGGCATGGTAGGCCGCTT
>DAIEFO010000178.1 GCA_027325475.1 Desulfobacteraceae bacterium
CGTGATTGGTGGAGTCCTCCACCCGCACATCGAGGCCCAGCGCCGTAAAGTAGCAGTAAAATACGCTGGCGTAAAAGGCTTCGTAAGAGGCCACCTGACTGCTCGAATACCATTCGTTGGGGATGGACGCAAAAAAGGCGTAAAAGATATCCCGAAGACATGACAAATCTTCCTGGTCAGACAGGCAATCGTAGAGCCTTTCCATGTTTTCGGTCTTGGCGGCAGACTCTTGGGAAAGCTCATTTAAAATGGCGTTGGTCAGGCTGTATTTTACTTCCAGATTCGGATAATCCAGCGTGTAACCGATGGATGCCGCCATTCGCCGCGTTTTTCGGATCGTGAGATAACCGGTCTGCCACAATAAGGGAACCAGTTCGATCCGGTTCACGTCAAAACTGGATAAAAGTTCATCCGTGCTGCGAACCTGCTCCAGATTCGGAACCGGATAGCGCTTCTGCTCGATGAGCTTGATGAGAAAGCTGGGGCTTCCGGTTTCAAACCAGTAGTTCCGGAAGTCTTTCGTATCCAAAAACAGCAGCACATCGAAAGGATTATACACCGGCTCACCCAGAAAATTGTAACCGTTGTACCACCGCCGCACTTCCGCCACATCCACCCCGCCTAATCTTTCGGCGAAGGTGGAAAGCATCTCTTCATGGGTATAGCCGCAGATCGTCGCGTATTGTTCGTGCAGCGTGATATCCTGAAGGTTGTTCAGGCCGCTGAAAAGCGACACCTTGCTGAACTTGCTCACACCTGTGATGAACACGAATTTCAGAGAAGCATCCGCGTCCTTGATGACGGAGTAGAAGTTCTTCAACTCGTCACGGATGGCAGTGGCGATTTCCGGACGGTCAATGTTGTCTAATATCGGCTTGTCGTATTCATCAACCAGAATGATGACTTTCCGTCCGTATCTGGTTGCCATCCGCTCGACAATTTCCAGAAACCGGCTTCGAAGCGCATGGCTGGTAAGGCTCAGATTCTCCTGTTCCACGATGCGCCGCAGAATGTCATCGAACACCACGCGCAGCTCCGCCGCATCCTTCATCACCCCGCTCCCAAAGCTGATGTGAATCACCGGATACCGCACCTCCCAGTCCCAGTGGCTTTCCAGATACAGCCCCTGAAAATATTCCCGGTTTCCCAGAAACGCATGCTTGAGCGTACTTAAAAACAGGGATTTCCCGAACCGCCTAGGGCGGGACAGGAAGAAATATTTACCCCGCTCGACAAGCGATTCCACCAGATGCGTTTTATCCACATAGTAATAATCCGCCTCTGTGCGGATGCTGTCAAAGCTCTGGATTCCGATGGGAAGTTTCTTCATCAGTAATGCCTTAAAAAAGTGATGTCGAATTTAAGACGACTTCGTAAAAAATCCGCAGGCAAGGCGCGCAAATTCTGAAGAGTGAGACGTACTTTTAACGACGAAGGATGCAGCGCAACGCGCGCCTCCGGACTTTTTACAAGGCTGTCAAACTTTACCTGTCATCCGGACACGCCGCCATTATAGAGTTGTTCAACCAGTGAATTTGATAGACGGGTGTGATAGTTCTGTCAACTACTTTCTGGAGAAAAAGCGGAAAATTACCTACACCGCATCCACACAGCCACCGTCCCCGCCAGCAGCATAACACAAAGACACAGACCATCCGCAGCGCCAAAACGGTACTTTCCGCTCAAATCGATCTTGTTCTGCGGCGAAAAGCCTTTGGATTCCAGCGCCAGGGTGAGGGTTTCGGCTTTTTTGACGCCGGTCAGTATCAGCGGCACGATCAGTGGTGCATACGCCCGGATCCTCTTGAGGATGTTGCCCCGGAGGATATCGTTTCCCCGCACCTTCTGCGCCTCGACGATGGAAAACGCGTTCGACATGAATATCATCACCAGCCGGAAAGAAAGCGACATCGCAAACGCAAACGGATAAGGCGTTCCCAACACCACCAGCCCTCCATAAAAATCCTCGATGGATGTAACAGACAAAAACAGCAGTCCGGAAAGCAGCATGTTCAGAAACCGCAGAGACATGACGCCGGCATGAGACAGTGCGCCGACAGACACCGGCAGCACACCCCAAAGCACCCATTTCGCCCCGCCACGGTAAAACACCACCCACAGGATGAACGTCATGCTCCCGATCAGAATGAAAATGCCTGCCATTTTTTTC
Source organism: Desulfobacteraceae bacterium (assembly GCA_027325475.1). GTDB lineage: Bacteria > Desulfobacterota > Desulfobacteria > Desulfobacterales > Desulfatirhabdiaceae > RAAP-1. The sequence goes on from DAIEFO010000178.1 coordinate 2,171, forward strand.
AGGCTGGCCAAGACACGGCTGCATCCGAAAAACAAAAGAAGCCCTGTGCATATCAGCCCTTGTCCTCTCAGAGATGTCTCCACCATAGCCAGTGCGCAGAAAAAAAAGAGGCCTGCGATCTTGATGCGCGGATCCCGCCTGTGAAGGAACGAATCGTTCGGAATGAAAAAAAACACGCTCATCGCAATTTCCAGCACCGTGAAAATTCGGCATCGTTTAAAAGCAGTTTGCCATTCAGCCGCATGGAGATATCCATGATCTCCGTCCGCCGCGCGCCAGCGGTTTCCATCAGACGGCTGTCCTCAAAAAATGCCCGTTTATCTCCGAAATATACGATTTCTCCCTGACGCATCGCCAGTATTTTATTGCCGAAATTTGCCGCGGTTTCCATGGAATGGGTGATGACCACAACGGTCTTTCCGTTTCTGTTGAGCGCTTCCACGCTTTCCATCAACCCTTTGAGAGACGGATAATCCAGCCCGGTCGTAGGTTCGTCCAGAATGACGAACTCCGGCTCTCCGGCCAGAATGGACGCGCAGGCCACCTTCTGCCGGTCGCCCTTGGGCAGGCTGAACGGATCGGCGTCCCGGCGGTTCCACAGCCCCATGACCTGCAGGATTGCATCCACCCGCTCGCGGATTTCCGGCTCCGCCATCTTTCGCATCCTCAGAATAAATGCAATCTCATCGTAAACGGTTTCCGCAAAAATCTGATGATCCGGATTCTGATATACATAGCCCACTTTCCCTGTCACCGGGTATTGTTTCAGGCTTCTGCCCCGATACCGGATATCGCCTTCTTCCGTTTTCAAAATACCGGCAATGAGCTTCATCAATGTGGTCTTTCCGGAGCCGTTGCTTCCAACGACCGCAATAAAATCGCCTTGTTGTATCTCCAGTTGAATGTTCCGGAGCGCAATGCCGCGGCTCTCCCGGTACCGGTACCCGAGCGATATCACTTCCACGATATTGTCTCCGGACACATCTGAATCCTCTGAGGCCATGCAGGAAGCACAGGCCGCTTCATCGAACACACGGGTTTTCCGGATGTGGCCGCAGATGTCCTCACGATATGCGATGTCACCGGAATCCAGAACCTTGAAAATCCCGGCGGGTTCCAGCCCGGCGCGCGACAGCAGTTCTTTGTCCGCAATCACATCGCGGTTGCCATCATACAGGATTTTGCCATCGCCAAGAATAATGATCCGGTCAAAAAATGCATGATATTCCAGAGACTGATCCAGCAGGATAATGCCGCCACCGTATCCGCCGCGCCAGAGAAACTCCAGAATCAACCCCTGTGATGCCGGATCGATGTCCGTAAACGGTTCATCCAGGATGAGCGTCCCGGGCGATGCGGACAACAGGGACAACAGAGCGGTTTTCTGTTTTTCACCTCCCGACAGGCTGCCGATCTCCCTGTCAAAAATCGGTTCAGCGCCAAAAGCCGCACAGACCGTCCGGGCGTTTTCAAGGGCAACATCGTAAGACCGGCCCGTATTCAAGGGATAAAAGACCAGCTCTTCCCGCACGGTCGTTGATACGATCTGCGCCTCGAAATCCTGAAAGAGAATGGCGATCTCCCGGACAAATTCTCTGGGAGAATACTCTGTGACGCGCCTGCCACGATAGAAATAGTCGCCTTCCAGCACCCCGGATTCGACGCGCGGAATCAGGCCGGCAATAATTTTAGAAAACGTGGTTTTACCCGCCCCGTTTTTACCGGCGATCAGAACGCGTTCACCGTCGCCAATGGCAAGATGGATACCGTCCAGTATCTTGGGAGTATTGGTTTTATACCGGAACGACAGATTTTCAATAGCAATCATGATAGGTGGACTATACACAGAACTGCATTCAATGAAAAGAAGGATTAACAGCTTCGTAAAACCAAATAAAAATCTTTATAAAATCTTGCTTTTTATGTACAGTACCACCGTTTGAATAGCAAAGCATCCGTTTACGTCAGCTTTGCCGGAAGGGTATCACACATCCAGGAGAAAAGAATTCACTTGAGGCCAACACATTATACTTCCAAACGGGCCGGCATTGCGCTGATTCTTGTGCTGTCGGCCGCTATTTTAAGTTTCGCATCGGACGCCCCGCGCGTTTTAGTGCTGCCATTTGAAATTCAATCCGGAAGCGATATGTCGTTTCTGCAAAAAGCCGCGTCTCAAATGCTGACATCGCGCTTGGCTTCAGATGGCTCTGTGGACGTCATCAGCCGGAGCGCTGCGGCCCAGGCCGCCGCCGGTCTTTCCAAACCCGTTGGAGATGCCGCCGCCATTGCTGCTGCCGTTAAATTGAACGCCGGTTATGTATCCATCGGCACGATTACCATCACCGATCAGTCCGTTCAAACCAGCGCCAGGCTTCTGCGTGTCTCTGATGGCGCATCTCCGGTGGTATTCAGCAAGACCGGCAAGCAGCAGGGCGATGTACTCCAGCAAATCAGCGCTTATGCCATCTCCATTCAAAAAGCGCTGGGGGTGGCCAGCGGACCAGAAGAAGCACTGCCGCGAGCCCAGCAGCAGGCTGCCCAGAAATCGTCCGTCGAAGATGAAAGCCGCCGTGATCCCAATACCCTGTGGACAGGCCCTGTCACCGCAGGGCCCGAACCCATCAAAACGATGGCTTCCGATGGCAGAACCACCGCTACCATCTGGAAAAGTCTCCGGTTTGACTCTGAAGTCAAGAGTCTTGCTATCGGCGATGTCCTCGGCGACAAAAAAAATGAACTGGTTATTGTTAATGACAATTCCGTATCCCTGTACCGCCTCGAATCCGGAAAACTGCAACTGATTAACGAAGCCGAGGGCGGCAGAGACGAAACCCCCATTCGCGTGGATGTTGCGGATATCAACCATAATGGCCGCGCCGAAATTTTCGTTACCAGCCTTTACCGGAATAAAACCCAGTTGAAGTCTTATGTTCTGGAATGGAATGGCGCCCAGCTGGTCC
>DAIEFO010000179.1 GCA_027325475.1 Desulfobacteraceae bacterium
TCTACAATATTGTATATTTGGCAAATAGATATAAAAAGATACATTTTTATCTATTTGAAAAGACATCACTTACAAGATTGAATGTGGTGGCATATTCTTTGCTTTGTGAAATGTCATGCAGATATTCATGATGTCCACAGGGTATCTGCATGATATACAGGTTACGCAGATATACATGGCGCTTTTCTTGGGCTCTTTTTCTGATGAGGGCGGGGTGTAAAAGCGTAAATTATCACGGTTCAGAGTATGTTCGGCTGGTTTAGCGTGCGTCAGGTGGTTAATTCCCATGAACGAAAATGCATCAGTGCTGTTGAAACAAAAACGGGAGCGATTGATTTCAGGATTCAGGGGCAATGCTCTGTATTTTATGAGCGAGCACACCAGTATTCTGGATCATTATTTTCAGGTTTGCTATGAAACCAGCCTGGTAGGGCCTGAACTTAGAATTGAAAAAAATCCTTACGCCATTATTGCTCTGGGCGGCTATGGCCGGAAGGAACAGTGTGTACATTCGGATGTGGATCTATTGTTTCTGTTCGAAAAAGGCGTGCCAGATACCGCGGAAGCACTCATTCAAGAAATGATCTATCCGTTATGGGATATTGGTCTGGATGTGGGGCATGCTACCCGGTCTATCGAAGAATGCGCCGAAATTTCCAGAACAGATGTAGAGGCGTTTACGGCGCATCTGGACGCCCGGTTTGTCTGCGGGATGTCTCCACTGTACTCAAGGCTGATGCGATATTTGCGCGAAAACATTATCGGAAGCCGGTTTCAGGAAATTATCGCGTGGCTGATTGAAAATAATGTCCGCCGCCACAAACATTTTGGGGATTCGGCGTATCTGCTGGAGCCCAATCTCAAAGAAGGGCGGGGAGGGCTGAGAGACTATCATACCATCCGGTGGATCGCGAAAATCAAATCGGATATCCAATCTCGTCGAGATCTGGAATATTATGGCTATTTTTCCAGCGATGAGTATCAGTCACTGTCCAATGCACTGGCCTTTATCTGGAGTGTGCGCAATCATCTGCACCGGATGACAGGCAGAAAATGTGATCAGCTATATACGGAACATCAACCCAGACTTGCTAAAGTTTTAGATTTTCAGGAGACGGACGGACGCTCTCCTGTGGAGGCAATGCTTGGAAAAATTCAGGGTGAAATGGAATTTTTAAACCAGCAGTTGCAGATGTTTCTCTATGAATTGTCTCACGAAACCGGGCAGCAGCATCGCAAACGCAGAAAATACCAGCGGACACAGAATCCCGATCTGGAAATACGCAAGGGCGCCATCAATTTCACCTCATCGGAAACGGTTCACAGCAATCCGATGCTCCTTATGCAGATTTTTGAGGAATGTGCCAGATTTCAGGTTCCCTTGTCTGCAGAGGCCAAGCGGCTTGTCCGGGAGTTCCAGTATCTGGCTGACGCTGATTTTATTGTCTCCAGGAAAGTAATTAAATCATTCGAAAGGTTGCTGATGGCCAAACCTTCGACGGTGAATCCGCTGGATGAAATGCTGACATCGGGTTTTCTGCTTCATATTATTCCGGAATTCGCCAGTATTGTTCATCGGGTGCAGTATGATGACTACCATCTGTTTCCTGTGGATCAGCATTCTCTGCATGTGGTGCAGACGCTGAAAAAATTCGGCAGCCCGGACGATCCCTCCGAATGCAGACTCTGCGGCGAGCTTTATCATGAATTGACTACTCCTAAATGGCTTCTGTGGGCTGGCTTTTTGCATGATATCGGCAAAGGCAGCAGCGGCAACGATCATTCCGGACGTGGCGCGATAATTGCGCGCGATTTGATGACTCGTATGGGCTACCGCCGTAAGGATATTGAAACTGTAAGTTTTCTGATCGAGGAGCATCTGTTTCTGATCAAAATCGCCACCCGCCGTGATGTCAACGATGAGGAAACCTCCGTATTCTGCGCCAGAAAAATTAAAGATATCGACAGGCTGAAAATGCTGTATCTTTTGACGGTGGCGGATTCCATCTCGACAGGTCCCAAAGCATGGAACGAATGGACAGCGGCGTTGCTCAGAGATTTGTTTTTAAAAGCACTCAACATTTTGGAAAATGGTGAACTGGCCAGTCATGAAGCGGTGGAAACGGTGGCCCGGAAAAAAGAGCAGGTGGTGTATTCTGCTAAAACCCAAAAGGCCGTCAGAGAGCTTGATGCCCTGTTCAATGTTATGTCCCCTCGGTATCTGCTTTATTCATCCGCGCAGGAGATACTGTCTCATGTGTTGCTGTATCGGGAGCTTAAGGATGCTGATTTCGTCTGGAATATTGCAGAGGTCCCGGAGGTGGGGACCCGTATCGTCACAATTTGTGCCAAAGATCGTCCCGGTCTGTTTTCCAGAATATCCGGTGTGTTTACTTTGAACAGTTTGGAAATTCTGGATGCCCAGATATTTACCTGGCGAAACAATATCGCTCTGGATATTTTTCACGTCAAGCCTCCGTTGGATCAATTGTTTGAAGAAGAAAAATGGCAGCGTGCCAGAACACACCTTCAAGCGGCGCTTTCCGGAGAGCTGGATCTGGGGCAGGCGTTAGAGGAGAAGATGAAAGAATGCCAGGTAGATCGGCTTCGGTTTTCTGAAAGGCCTCCCCGGGTAGCTATCGACAACCAGAGTTCCAGCTTTTTTACGATTATCGATGTATTTTCCACTGATTTCCCGGGATTGCTGTTTCAGATCACCAATGTACTGTTTCGATGCAAGCTGGATATATGGGTAGCTAAAATTGCCACCAAGATAAACCAGGTGGTGGATGTTTTTTATGTCAGGGATTTTGATGGCCAGAAGGTGGATGCTGCGGATCGGGTGTCTGCGATAAAAACAGCGGTGCTTGGTGTATTGAACGGGGCGCAGCAAAAGGAGTCCGGACAATGAAAAAAATCGAAGCGATCATAAAACCTTTCAGGCTGGACGATGTCAAATTGGCTCTGAATGAGATCGGAATTCAGGGAATGACGGTATCTGAAGTCAAAGGATACGGACGTCAGAAAGGTCACAAGGAAGTTTACCGAGGGGCTGAGTATCTTGTTGATTTTACACCAAAAATCAAGATAGAAGTGGTTGTGGTGTCCGCACTGGCAGAGCAGGCTGTCGCACGCATCAGTGCCGCCGCAAAAACGGATAAGCTGGGAGACGGAAAGATTTTTGTAGTTCCGGTAGAGCAGGTCATTCGGGTTCGAACAGGCGAACGCGGCAGGGATGCAGTTTAAGAAGTGAGAACATGTTCGTGTCACAAAAAATGTATTACGCAATAAACCCAATAGTTATCATTTTATTAAACGGAGGAACAACAGTATGAAACCGATTGATGTACTGGCAATGGCAAAAGAAAAAGGTGTAAAGGTCGTTGATTTGCGGTTTATGGATTTTCCCGGGGTATGGCAGCACTTTTCAGTGCCTATCCGTGAACTGGAAGAATCCAGTTTTGAAGAAGGCTTCGGGTTCGACGGCTCCAGCATTCGGGGTTGGCAGCCTATCAACGCCAGCGATATGCTGGTGATTCCGGATGCCAGTACCGCCAAAATAGATCCTTTTTTTGAAATTCCGACACTGGTGCTGATCTGTGATATTGTGGATCCGACGACATTGCAGCCCTATTCACGCGATCCACGCTACGTCGCCAAAAAGGTGGAAAGTTATCTGAAAACCACCGGCATTGGCGATACCCTTTATATCGGGCCTGAGGCTGAATTCTTCATTTTTGACGATGTGCGTTTTGAGTCTTCCCAGAACCGTGCTTTCTACGAACTGGATTCCATCGAAGGCGCTTGGAATACCGGACGCGACGAAGGTCCCAACCAGGGATACAAACCGCGTTATAAGGAAGGCTATTTTCCAGTGCCGCCGATGGACAAGTTTCAGGATTTAAGAACAGAAATGCTGCTGACACTCGAAGAACTCGGTATCGACATCGAGGCGCAGCATCATGAAGTGGCTTCCGGCGGCCAGGCGGAAATCGACATGCGTTTCAAGCCGCTTCTGGAGATGGGCGATCAGTTGGCATGGTTTAAATATGTATTGAAAAATGTTGCCTATAAACATGGCCATACGGTCACATTTATGCCCAAACCCCTTTTTGGTGATAACGGCAGCGGCATGCATACCCATGTCAGTATCTGGAAAGAAGGCAAACCGCTGTTTGCAGGCGATAAGTATGCCGGCGTTTCACAGCAGGCCCTGTACGCCATCGGCGGTATTTTAAAACACTGCAAAGCCTTGTGCGCTTTTACCAATCCGACAACCAACTCTTATAAACGTCTGGTGCCTGGGTTTGAAGCGCCCGTGAATCTGGCATATTCCAGCCGTAACCGGAGCGCTGCCATCCGGATTCCCATGTATTCGTCATCTCCGAAAGCCAAACGCATCGAATTCAGAACCCCGGATCCATCCTGTAACGGCTACTTGGCGTTTTCCGCCATCAGCATGGCGGTGCTGGACGGTATTCAGAATAAAATGGATCCAGGCGATCCGCTGGATAAAAACATCTATGATCTGCCGCCTGAAGAAATGGCCAATGTGCCGTCCGCCCCGGGGTCTCTCGAAGAATCTCTGGCAGCATTGAAGGCCGATCATGAATTTCTTATGAAAGGGGATGTGTTTACTCAGGATGTCATTGATATGTGGATAGATTACAAAATCGATGCCGAGATCAATCCTGTTAAACTGCGTCCGCATCCGCATGAATTCTCGCTTTATTTCGATATTTGATGCCATCGACAAAAGTTGATTTTCAGAAGGCTTTGTAAACAGTTCGCAGGTAAGGCGCATAAATCCTGATGAGTGCAGCGTACTTGTCGTACGCTGCAACGACGAAGGATGCAGCGCAACGCAGCATGCGGACTTTTTACGAAGTCGTCGTGCTGAAGCGCCGTTAATGTCGCTCCCCTCCATGAAAACACCGGTTGCCTCCCGGACGTAGGTGGTCGGATGAGAGGTGACACTGGAAGGTTTTCATGGTACAAAGCCCCTGCTCTTGTAGAGCAGGGGCTTTTTTTGTGCCTGTAAAACGTTGGCGGATGGCAGCCGTTTACCCTATCTCTGGAGGTATGGATCGTGTTTGGAACCGTGGTCAATGTATTGGCGAT
>DAIEFO010000017.1 GCA_027325475.1 Desulfobacteraceae bacterium
GGAAAGGTTGTGGTACTGCCTTGACATATTCGACGGCCTCGTAAAAAGTCCGCATCCTTCGTCATTGCAGCGTACCAAAAGTACGCTTCATTCCTTGCGGATTTGCGCGCCTTGCCTGCGAACATTTTACGAAGCCGTCCCAAAATCGACTTTTTGCGCGAGCATCACGTATTGACGACTTCGGTTTTTTAACAGCTATTTCCAACAGGATATAATCATGAAAGTACTGATCACCGGGGGCGCTGGATTTATCGGCTCCCATCTGGCCGAGGCCTGCCTTGAAAGAGGTGATGACGTTTATATTATTGACGATCTGTCAACCGGTTCTCTGGATAACCTTCAGCCGTTTACAGATGATCCGCGGTTTAACAACCGGATGTTTGTCACCATTGACACGATTTTAAACCATAACGTCATGCTGGAGCTGACAGGTATCTGTGATATCGTCTTTCATCTGGCGGCAGCCGTTGGTGTCCGAACGATTCTGGAAAAACCGCTGGAGTCTATCCGCACCAATATCCAGGGAACCGAAAAAGTGCTGGAACTCTGCGATAAATTCAAGAAAAAGGTGTTGATCGCCTCGACATCGGAAGTTTACGGGAAGCATCTGCATGCACCGCTGGTGGAAACCGACAACATCATTTACGGCCCTTCCAGCAAGTTTCGATGGAGTTACGCTGCCTCCAAACTGATGGATGAATTTACAGCGCTGGCTTACTATCGCACCAACGGTCTCAAGGCAGTTATCACCCGGTTGTTCAATACCGTCGGACCCCGTCAAACGGGTGCTTACGGCATGGTGATTCCCAGGTTTGTGGATCAGGCGCTGCACGGCGATCCGCTGACCATTTATGGAGACGGGATGCAAACCCGTACATTTACCTTTGTGAAGGATGTGGTTCGGGCGTTCATCATGCTGATGGAAACTGATGAAGCGGTGGGCGAGGTGTTCAATGTCGGCGGCATCGAAGAAATCACCATCCGGAATCTGGCTGAAAAAATCATTGCTTTAACAGGTTCAGGCTCCACCATAGAGTACGTTCCTTACGAAAAAGCTTTTGGGAAGGATTTTGAAGACATGATGCGCCGGGTGCCGGGGATGGATAAAATCCGGGCTCTGATTGGTTACGAGCCTGAAGTTCCGCTGGATGAGATGTTAAGACGCATTATCGCCGCCCAAAAAGGGAATCCATCATGATTATCGAAACGCCCGGAAAGGTCAGCGATCACATTACCATGCTCGGCAGAAAAGAATCCTGCGTCTATATGGTTTCCTGTGATGAAGAACGCATACTGATCGGCGGCGGTACGGCCTATATCATACCGGAGATGCTGGAGCAGACAGCGTCTCTGGGCATTGACGAAAACACCATATCGCATCTGATTATTCTTCATGCGCACTTCGATCACTGCGGAATCGTCCCGTTTTTCAAAAAACGCTGGCCGAAGGTGCGGATAGCGGGGTCCGAACGCGCCGGAACACTGCTGACAACGCCTAAAGTGGTTGACGCCATCGGCGGTCTGAATCAGTTCATGATAACGCAGTACGGGCGTCAGGAACAGGCCCGGGAACTGGGGATTGAATTCACCGCCGTTGATGTTGATCCGACGCTGAAAGACGGCGATACATTGACGTGCGGCAGGCTTCATCTGAACATCATCGAGACGCCGGGCCACTCGTCCTGCTCGATATCGGTGTATATACCGGAAGAAAAAGCCCTGTTCGCCTCTGATGCCGGCGGGATTCCTTTCGGTGACGACGTTTTTACCGCTGCCAACTCCAATTTCGACCAATATATGGCCAGTCTGGATAAAATGTCCGCATATGATGTGGATATTTACCTTGCCGAGCATTTTGGAGCCAGAACCGGCGCTGACGGCCGCTCATTTCTGCAAAAATCCAGGGCGTCCGCGGTCAAAGCCCGTCAACTTCTGGAAGCCTCCTATGCCCGTACACGGGATATCGACAAAAGTACGCAGGAAATGACAGAATTTTTCATGAAAAACAGCCCGGAGGGTTTTTTCCCGGCCGAGGTGACATCGCTTGTCGTTCGGCAAATGCTCTCGTATCTGGCCAAAAAAGCGGCCGTACATTGAAAGGTCACTGACGGCGCTTTTTCCTGTAACGGTTTTCGGCGAAACGGAGGCGGATATTCCCGTGTGGCCGGTGATGGCGCAGAGTACTTTTCAATTCATCTCAAGAAAGGAGAATGGCATTATGAAAGCACTCGTTGTGTATTATTCGATGTATGGACATATTTATCAAATGGCGGAAGCGGTAGCAGAAGGGGTCAGAGAAGTCGGTGGCGCAGAAGTGGCTCTGCGCCGTGTGCCGGAAACGCTCCCGGAGGATGTGCTTCAAAAGATGGGAGCGCTCGATGCCCAGAAATCCATGGCGCATGTGCCGGTCTGCACGGTGGATGAACTGGCTGCTGCGGATGCGATCATTTTCGGAACACCTACACGATTCGGCAATATGTGCGGGCAGATGCGCCAGTTTCTGGACGCCACCGGGCAGTTATGGGCCAAAGGCGCACTGATCGGCAAAGTCGGCAGCGTTTTCGCCAGCAGCGCCACCCAGCACGGCGGACAGGAATCCACCATTCTCTCGTTTCATATCACGCTGCTGCATCACGGTTTTGTCATTGTCGGGCTGCCCTACAGTTTTCAGGGGCAGATGGGGGTTTCTGAAATTACCGGCGGATCGCCTTATGGCGCATCCACCATCGCCGGTGGCTCCGGAGAAAGGCTGCCAAGCCCCAATGAGCTGGCGGCGGCGCGCTTTCAGGGGAAACATGTAGCGACAATTGCTTCAAGGCTGAAAGCATAATGAGAGGATTTCTACCAACTATTCTGCCCTCGTAAAAGGCCGAATTTTTACGAAGCCGTCAACTATTCTGCCGGAACTGAATCTGAAGGAGGTATCTCATGAAAACCCGTATCACCATTCTCTGTGACAATTATGCCGGAAAACCATTTCTGATCGGAGAGCATGGTTTCAGTGCTCTGATCGAGCAGGGCGATAAGAGTTTTCTGTTTGATACCGGTTCCGGCATTGGCCTGGCGTCTAATCTGAAGCTGCTGGGGAAAAATCTGAAAGGGGTTTCCCGCATTTTTCTCAGCCATGGCCACTACGATCATACCGGAGGGCTGGCATGGGCGATCCAGGAAACAGGGCCTGTGAATGTGACCGCGCATCCTGAACTTTTCTCAAGGCATATGGTAAAAAGTCCACTGTTTGAAGCCAGTGAACCCAGATATATCGGAAGCCCTTCCACGCAGAACGAGCTGGAATCACTCGGCGCGGCGTTTACCTGGATTGACCGCACCACGAAAGTGGAAGATGGCCTGTGGTTTGTTACTGGCGTGCCTTGCAAACCGGAGCAGACCCTTCACGATCCGCAGCTTGTCCTGAAACAGGGAGATGCCGTGGTGCAGGACACCATTGTTGATGACGCCAGCCTTTTGATTGAAACCGACACCGACCCGGTGCTGCTCTTGGGATGCGCTCATGCCGGCGTTATGAACATCCTGGATCATCTCCGTGACACCATGAAAATTCAGAAACTCCGGGCGATTCTGGGCGGCACACATCTGATGTTTTTCTCTCCGGAGCGGACTCGTGCCGTGATTGACAAAATCGAAGAATTCGGCGTAGAGCAGATCGCCGTTTCTCACTGCACAGGAATGAAGGCTACCGTCGCACTCGGGGCTTATTTTAAAGAAAGATTCGCAGCCGCCGTCACGGGAAGCGAATTTTCATTTTAGCCTGGAAGCAGTTCGGATATCTATTCAACGGCCTGATAAGCAACTCGTATCTGCGTGCTTGGGACAGATGGATATTTTAACATGGAAGATTTGAATGCCAATTATTTCGATGTATTAGGGGATTATTATTCGCATTTATTTGATTGACAACAAGAACCATAATCTTCCCCATATTCATGCCAAATATGCTGAATTCGAAGCGTCAATAGGAATTATAGATGGTGAAATTCTATCAGGAGAAATACCTCGAAAACAGTTGAGACTTGTTCAAGCCTGGATCGAGCTTCATCGTGATGAGTTGATGGCTGATTGGGAATTGGCTGTCAGCGGTGAAGCACTGTATAAAATCAGCCCGCTGTGAGGTCAAATATGTACTGGGATGTTCGAAAGGTTGTACCATTACCTGCCTATCAAATTTATATTGAGATTGCCAATGGGCAAAAAGGCATTTTTGATCTAACGCCATACCTTGATTCAGGAAGATTTAGAGAGTTAAAGGATGTCAGTTATTTCAAACAAGTCGGAATCGTTTTGGGCGCGGTTACATGGCCGAACGATCAGGATATTGCCCCTGAAACGTTGTTATCAGAAATGAAACCGGTCTGAGGGTTGACGGCTTTATAAAATGTCAAAATTATTCATAATGGCGCTAAGATGGCTTCTGTCAACCAATTGATTCACGAAAAAAGCCCCTATCTCCTGCAGCATGCCCATAATCCGGTCAACTGGCGTCCCTGGGGAGATGAAGCGTTCGCTGCCGCCGCAGCGGCGGATAAGCCTCTGTTTCTGTCGGTGGGATACGCCACATGCCACTGGTGCCACGTCATGGAACGGGAATCTTTTGAAAACCCGGAAACAGCGGCACTGCTCAATGATACATTTGTCTGTATCAAGGTGGACAGAGAGGAACGTCCGGACATTGACGCCGTGTATATGGCTGCCTGCCACCTGCTGACCGGGCGGGGAGGCTGGCCGCTTACCGTGTTGCTGACGCCGGACAGAAAGCCGTTCTTTGCCGCAACATATCTGCCACCGGACAGCCGCTTCGGTCAGATTGGGATTCTGGATTTGTGCCGTCAGATAAAAGCGCTGTGGATTTCAGACCGGACGAAAATCCTGAATGCGGCTGCTGAAGTTTCGGCGCAGTTGCAAAAGTCGTTCACGTTCCTACGATCGGAAACGCCGGATATATCGCCTGTGGAAGCCGCATATGCAGAGCTTCGCGGGCGGTATGACGCTGAATCCGGTGGTTTTGAAACGGCCCCCAAATTTCCGTCTCCCCACCGGCTCCTTTTTCTGCTTCAGCGTTTTGAAAGAAACAGGGACGCCAAAGCGCTTGAAATGGCGGAAACCACGCTGACGGCCATGAGAACCGGTGGCATCTGGGATCATGCCGGTTTTGGGTTTCACCGGTATTCTACGGACAGGCAGTGGCTGCTGCCTCATTTTGAAAAAATGCTCTATGATCAGGCGATGACGGCCCTGGCGTATATCCATGCCTTCCGTCTGACGCAAAAGCCGCTGTATGCCGAGACGTTCGAAGAAATTTTCGATTATGTTCTCAGGGATATGACATCGGAGGCGGGTGCGTTTTTCACAGCGGAGGATGCAGACAGTGAAGGCAGGGAAGGCCGGTTCTATGTCTGGAGTGCTGCTGAATTTCGGGTAGTCGCTTCTGATATGCCTCACTGGGAAACCATATTGCATGTCGTGTCAGACGGTAATTTCCATGATGAAGCCAGTGGAGAGCCTTCCCTGTCCAACATTCTCCATACAGGAAAATCGCTGGCATGGTGGAGCCGGCGTCTGAATATTTCAGAAACCGATCTGACGCGGCAATGGACGACTTTGAGAAAAAGACTTTTTGAGATTCGTGATCGGCGGCCACATCCTCTGAAAGATGACAAGATTCTGACAGACTGGAACGGACTGATGATCGCCGCGCTGGCCGGTGTTGCACATCTGCGGCACCGGTTTGAATACGAAAGTGCGGCGGTGCGGGCGGCTGAATTTGTTCTGGCCCATCTTTCAGATGCCGATGGAAATCTGTATCACCGGTTTCGGGATGGTCAGGCTGCGGTTTCAGGACTGGCCGATGATTACGCCTTCATGATCTATGGGCTGCTGGCGCTGCATTCCGCAACCGATAATTCCCGATGGCTGAAGGAAGCTGTCCGGCTTCAGGTGCTTTTGAACGAAAAGTTTCTGGACAGGGCTTCAGGAGGATACTTCATGACCGAAGACACCCGAGAACTGCCGACGCGTCCCAAGGAACTCTACGATGGCGCCATGCCATCGGCCAATTCGGTATCGCTGATCAACCTGAATACCTTGTATCTTCAGACCGGGGAGAACTGCTGGAGAGAGCAGGCTGTGCAGTTGGCCTGTGCTTTTGGAGGAACGGCGGCTGCACAGCCGGCGGCGTTTACGTTTTTCCTGACCGGGCTGGATGTGCTCTCTGCTGATACCATGAACGCATCCGGTCGATAATGGCTGGATGTGACCGGTTATACATCCTGACCCTTGACGGCTGTTCCCTGATATGGTGTCGGATCCGGGATACCGGCTTCCGTAAAGCCTTTATGTCGCAGAATGCAACTGTCGCACTGGCCGCAGGCCAGCCCTTCCGGGGAAGGATCATAGCAACTGTGCGTCATGCTGTAGTCCACGCCCAGGCGGGTACCTTCCAGAATGATCTGCGCCTTGTTCAGGTGAAGCAGCGGGGTGCGGATATGCACGCGCGTTTTTCCTTCCACGCCGGTTTTGGTGGCCAGATTGGCCATGTGTTCAAAGGCGCTGATAAATTCCGGACGGCAATCGGGATATCCGCTGTAGTCAATGGCATTGACGCCGATAAAAATGTCCGATGATTCCAGCACTTCCGCCCAGGCCAGCGCATAGGATAAAAAAATCGTGTTTCGGGCTGGTACATAGGTAATGGGAATTTCAGACGTCATGGTTTCCGGGGTTCTGGATTTAGGCACTTCCAGATCGCTGGTCAGCGCTGATCCGCCGATAGTGTGAAGATCGATGGCGATGACCAGATGCCGGACAACCCGGAGGCGTTCAGCAATTTTTCTGGCGGCTGTCAGTTCAAAAGCATGACGCTGTCCGTAATCGAAACTGAGACTGTAGATTTCAAAGCCTTCACTGCGGGCGATGGCCATGGCAGTCGTGGAATCCAGCCCGCCGCTGGAAAGAACCACGGCTTTTTTAAGGGAATGTGTCATGATTCGTTTTATACTCCTCTTTCCTGTTCCGGCCAGATGATCTTGTGCATCTGAAGGTGCAGCCTTGCACCCGACCCATCCTGCAGCATCCATGCGGCCAGAGTTTGGGGAGGCAGAACACCTGCGACCGGTGAAAACAATACGTGGGATTTGGGGTAATCCGGCGGAAGCTGCGATAATATCTCCAGCGCGTAGAGATAGTCGGCGCGGGTACCCATAACAAATTTGACCTGGTCTTTTGGTTCAAGCCGCCGGAGATTGTTCAGGTCGTTGAACAGATGCATTCGGCTGGAAGGGCATTTGATGTCCATGATTTTAGTACAGCGGCGGTCCGTCTGCGAAATGTCCAGACTGCCGTTGGTTTCCATCAGCACGGTGTAATGGCGCGCCAGAAGCTGTTCAATCAAATCCGGGGTCTTGTCCTGAAGCAGAGGCTCTCCGCCTGTGATTTCCACAATGGACGAACGAGGATATATCTCCACCCGACGGATGATTTCCGCTAAGGGCATGTCCGCGCCTTCATCATAGGCGTACCGGGTGTCACAGTACGCGCATCGAAGGTTGCAGCCGGTAAGCCGGATAAATACGCAAGGCAGCCCGGCATACAGGGATTCTCCCTGGATGCTGTAAAATATTTCGTTGATTTTTAAAGACATGATCTCCTTGTACTATTTGGGTGGTATGATATCAAGTGAACGGATATTCGTAAAGATAATGGTTCCGTAAAAAGCCGAATTTCAGATGGTTTTGTAAAAAGATGAAAGGATGATGATGCAACTTGCGGGAATTCTGAACAATATCATTCAGGAATATGCCTGGGGTTCTCACACGGCCATTCCTGAGCTTCTGGGAACTCCGGTTTCGGATAAACCCCAGGCTGAGCTTTGGATGGGCGCTCATCCCAAGGCGCCGTCGCGGGTGCTGCTGAATGGAAAATGGGAGCCGCTTGATAAAGTGATTGCCGGCCATCCTGTGGAAATTCTGGGGGAGGCGGTATCAGAACGATTCGACAATCAGCTCCCCTATCTCTTCAAGGTGCTGGCCGCGGCAAAGCCTCTGTCCATCCAGGCCCATCCGGATGCGCAGCAGGCCAAAGACGGCTTTATGCGGGAAAACCGGTTGCAGATTCCGTTGACCTCTCCTTTGCGCAATTTCAGGGATGACCATCACAAGCCCGAATGCCTTTGCGCGCTGACACGGTTCTGGGCGATGAACGGATTTCGTTTTGTTCCAGACACCACGAGATATCTGAAAACACTGTGTCCGGATGCGCTGCAATCCGGCATACGGATTCTGGAACAATCGCCGGATGCCGACGGGCTGAGGCGTTTTATGCAGTCGCTGCTCACCATGGCGCCCGAGGAAAAATCCGCAGCGATATCTCAGGCCGTATCGATTGCGGAGGTGTTATCCGCCGGCAGCGATTCCGTATATGCCTGGATTCTGCGTCTGTATGACGCATATCCGTCCGATATCGGTGTGCTGTCTCCGGCGTTTTTAAACCTGATCTGCCTGGAGCCGGAACAGGCCGTATTTCTGCCTGCCGGAGAACCTCATGCGTATCTGGAAGGGGTCGGTATCGAGCTGATGGCCAATTCGGACAATGTGCTGAGGGGCGGTCTGACATCAAAGCATGTGGATGTTCCGGAGCTTCTTCGCACCCTGACGTTTCGTTCGTGCAGCCCATCGGTGCTGCTGCCTCGGAAATACAGTGAAACGGAATGGGTGTATGAAACTCCGGCAGCGGAATTTTGTCTGTCGCAAATCCGGATTACGGAAAAACAGCCGCATACTGCTTCTTCCAGCCGTTCGGTGGACATCCTGCTGTGTACCGCCGGAAATATGACGATTACCGGAGCGGACAGTCATGACCACCCTCTGGTTCTGGACAGGGGTAAATCCGCTATGCTGCCGGCGATCATGGGAAGCTATCGCCTTCAGGGAAACGGGGTCTGCTACAAAGCATCCACACCGGTCTGAGTCAGGCTTTATGCTTGACATGCAGGGGATGGAAACGTAAAAAGCAAAGGAAAAAAAGGAGCAAATGGCATGATGAAAGGCATTATCCTGGCCGGAGGTTCCGGTACGCGGCTTTATCCCATTACCCGCGTGGTCAGCAAACAGTTGCTGCCGGTCTATGACAAACCCATGATTTACTATCCGCTGTCCGTCCTGATGCTGGCCGGAATTCGGGATATTCTTCTGATTTCAACGCCGGAGGATCTGCCGAATTTTAAAAGGCTGCTGGGGGATGGTTCTCAGATCGGAATTTCCCTGTCATACATAGAACAGCCTGAACCCGAAGGACTGGCGCAGGCGTTTGTTATCGGCAAGTCTTTTATCGGTAAGGATCCGGTCTGTCTCATCCTGGGAGACAACATTTTTTATGGTCACAATCTTTCGGATATTTTAAAACGAGCGGTTCAGCTCAAACAAGGCGGGTTGATTTTTGGATACCTGGTGCGGGATCCGGAGCGTTACGGCGTGGTGGAATTCGACGATCGGGGCAACGTGATCGGCATCGAGGAAAAACCCGCAAAGCCTAAATCCAGTTATGCGGTTCCCGGGCTTTATATGTATGACAATGATGTGATTTCCATCGCCGAAAACCTGAAACCATCCGCCAGAGGAGAGCTGGAAATCACAGATGTCAACCTGGCGTACCTGCGCCGTGGCGATCTGCGCGTAGAACTTCTGGGCAGGGGGTTTGCCTGGCTGGACACCGGCACGCATGAAGCCCTTCAGCAGGCCGCCAGTTATGTAGAGGCCATTCAGGACCGGCAGGGGCTGAAAATTTCCTGTATCGAGGAAATTGCTTACCGGCTGGGATATATTTCCCGGGAGCAGGTACGGCGGCTGGCGGCCGATATGCTGAAAAATGATTACGGCGGATATTTGATGGAGATGGTGAATGGAGAATCAGATTGACCAGCGCGTGTATGCGTTCTGGCTGTGAAGAGGAGAAATTATGGAAACCCTATGTTGCACTGCTCTGATCACCCCGTTTGCCGGGGAAACAGTGGATATCGAAGGTATTGAGAAGCTTGTCAGTTTTCAGGTTCAAAACGGGGTTACGGGCGTTCTGGCGGTGGGAACCACCGGCGAAAGCCCTGTGCTGAACTGGGATGAACATCATCAGGTGGTACGTCACATTGCCGCCGCGGTGAAGGGAAAGGGTTTGTGCATTGCCGGTGCAGGCAGCAACAATACCCAGGAAGCGCTGGAAGCTTCCGGATATGCGGTCAGCATGGGAGCAGATGCGCTGCTATTGGTGGATCCCTATTACAACGGCCCCAGTTCCCTTGAAATCCGCAGGGAATATGTGGCGCCGGTGGCCGCCGCGTTTCCCGACACCCGGATCATTCCGTACGTTATTCCCGGAAGAACCGGCGCACAGCTTCTTCCGGAAGATCTGGCGATACTGTTTAAAAACCATCCCAATGTCTCCACGGTCAAGGAAGCTACCGGCAACTTGGATAACATGAAACGCACCCGGCAATGCTGCGGCCCGGATTACATGATTTTGTCCGGAGACGACGCCATGACGTTTGACATGATGACGGATCCGGCGATTGCCGCAAGCGGGGTGATTTCCGTCATCACCAATGTGGCGCCGGCGGCCGTATCCCGACTTGTTCGTCTTCTGGGGGAAGGAAAGCTCGAAGACGCCCGAAAATTGAAGGCGGCGCTCGATCCGCTGTTTGATCTGGTAACCGTGAAAACCACGGAAACCACACCTTACGGCGATGTGGTGTGCCGGGCTAGAAATCCCATGGCCATCAAGACCCTGATGGCGGTTCTGGGCATGCCTTCCGGCGCATGTCGAAGGCCATTGGGAAAGATGACTCAAAAAGGGCTTGAAAGGGTTTTGGCCGCTGTCCGGGCGGTTCACAAAGTGTATCCGGAAGTGCTTCAGCCCGTCGCGGAATTCTTTGATGTCAATATCGAAGAACGTCTGAATACGCCGGTTTTCTGGAAAAATCTGACCTACGAAGGCTATTGATATTGAATGCTGAATACGGGCAGGTCGATGCAACGATATGCGATATTCGAAAGAGGAATGTAAAACGGGGTATTGGGACAATGCGTGTTTTGCACATCGGCAAGTTTTTCCCGCCGGTGACCGGTGGCATTGAGAATTTTCTGGGGGATCTGTTGCCCGCTCTCAAAAGGGCGGGCGTTACGGCCGCAGGGCTGGTGCATGATGCCCCCGGCGGCGCAGAAGGGCCGCTACAGGATAATGATTTGGAAATATACCGGGTTCCGTGCCATGGAACGCTGTTGTATGCCCCTGTCAGTCCGATGTTTCCATGGATCATGCAAAAAGCCATTCGTTCATTCAAGCCCGATATCCTGCACTTTCACGTTCCCAATACCTCGGCTTTCTGGGCGCTGGTACTGCCAGCCGCTATACGTCTGCCCTGGGTGATTCACTGGCATGCGGATGTTGTACCTTCTGCCATTGACCGGAGGATGGCCATAGCCTATCATCTTTACCGTCCGGTGGAGGCACTGCTGCTGCGCCGGGCGCAGGCCGTTATTGCCACATCCGAATCTTATCTGACGACAAGTTGTGCGCTGTCCGGGTACAGGGATAAATGCCGGATTGTGCCGCTGGGCCTGGATTTAAAGCGTCTGAAATTGCCGGATGCAGAAGCCGTGAAATGGGCGGATGCCCAGTGGGGAAAACCGGATGGCAGAATTCTGGTCATTGGCCGGCTGACCTATTACAAGGGGCACGACGTGATGCTGGACGCGGCGGCGGCGCTGCCGGATGTCCGAATCATCATTGTCGGAGACGGGGATAGGGAGTCTTTTCTGGATCGTCGCATTCGGGAAATGGCGCTTGAAAATCGGGTGTCACTGCTGAAAGCCATGCCGGAGTCTGCGCTTCACGCGCTGCTGGCGTCCTGCGACTGTTTGTGTCTGCCATCGGTGGAACGGACCGAAGCTTTCGGCCTGGTGCTGCTGGAAGCCATGCGGTACGGAAAGCCGGTGGTGGCCAGCAATATTCCTGGTTCCGGCATCGGGTGGGTGGTCAGGGACGAAGTGACGGGGTACTTGACCCATCCGGGGGATCCGACATCCCTTGCGAACGCCATCCAGCGGGTTTTCAGGGATGAAAAACGGCGGCTGCAGATGGGAAAAAACGCTCAGGAAAGGTTTCTTGAGGTTTTCCAAATCGATCATGTTGCACAGGATGTGATTTTAGTATACGATCATATCATGAAATCATTGCCGCGATATACCACTTTTCCTCACGCCGATATGCTGCACAAATGAATCCTGATCCGACCATTCTGATTCCGGCGCTCGATGAGTCTGTCAATATCCGGGAAGTGATCCGGACAGTCAAGCGCACTGTTTCCGCGGACATCATTGTGATCGATGACGCCAGTACGGATGCCACCGCAGCCATTGCACGCGAAGAAGGCGCCAGAGTGTTGCCGCTGCTGCTGCGTCTGGGCGCCTGGGGCGCCATCCGGACGGGGATACGCTATGCCAATGCGCGGGGGTTCGACATTGTGGTTACCATGGATGCGGATGGTCAGCATCCGCCAGCGTCCATTCATGATCTGATAGCGCCCATTATCGCCCGTCAGGCGGATGTGGTGGTAGGTTCATGTACCCAGCGGGGGAGCGTGGCCCGAAAGCTGTCGTGGTTTTTTTTCCGGAAGTTGACAGGTCTCAATATTTTGGATCTGACGTCCGGGTTTCGTGCCTACAATGCCGCCGCCATATCGGCGCTCATGACGGCGGACACCGCGCTTCTGGACTATCAGGATATCGGTGTGCTGCTGGCGTTAACCCGGGCCGGGATGCGGATTGTGGAGGTTCCGGTACGGATGTGCCCCAGGATCAACGGTCACTCCCGGGTGTTTTCAACGTGGTGGGACGTATTGCGATATCTGTTTATTACCGGCATCCTGTGCCTTTCCAAATGGAATCTGCCAGTGGTGAGAGAGGTGGATTCATGAACCCGCCGCATTCCCTGCCGGCGTATCAGGCGACATCTCTGGGAATTGGCATGGCCGTCGCTATTGTCATTTTTGTGCTGATTCGCAGAAATCATCTCATGGTCAGCCATTCCATATGGTGGCTTCTGGTTGCGGCGGCAAGTATGATATTCGGGGCCTGGCCGCGGCTGATCGATATGGTGGGTGCTGTTCTCGGAATCCAGTACCCGCCGATTCTTCTGGTGATTATTGGAATGGGGATGATCATTATCAAAATGCTGACAATGGATCTGAACCGTTCGCTGCAGGAGCGTAAAATCCGCGCACTTACCCAGCGGCTGGCGATTATCGAAAGCTGTATGGAAATCCATCACCTTGCCCCCAGTCCGCAGGATACTCTTTTGAATAGGCCTTCTGAAGATACCGGATCCAACAAGCAGGTATCGAATGCCTTTCCAAAAGACGACAACGTGTAATCACCCGATGGCAAAGTGAAAAGTCCAGAATCGATATTTCAATGAAAAACGATATGAATCCTCTTTTTAAAAAGCATATTTTGTGTATCGGCGCCGGTTATGTGGGCGGGCCGACCATGGCGATGATCGCCCATAAGTGTCCCGATCACCGGGTGACCATTGTGGATATCAATCCGGAACGGATAGCGCAGTGGAATTCAGATCGCCTTCCGATTTATGAACCGGGTCTGGATGAGATTGTTCGAAGCACCCGCGGCCGAAACCTGTTTTTCAGCACCGATATTGAAAAAGGTATTCAGGAATCGGAAATCATCTTTGTCAGTGTCAACACGCCGACCAAAACATTCGGGGTTGGCGCAGGTATGGCAGCGGATTTGCAATACTGGGAAAAGACAGCCAGGCAGATACTGAAATCCGCAACGTCCGATAAAATCATTGTCGAGAAAAGCACGCTTCCGGTGCGAACGGCCCGGGCCATGGAGCGGATACTGTTTTCAGAAAATAACGGTGTGCATTTCGAGGTGTTATCGAATCCGGAATTTCTGGCGGAAGGTACGGCCATTCGTGATCTGGAAGCGCCCGATCGGGTACTGATCGGTTCCCGTCAAACGGAAAAAGGATTGAAAGCCAGACAGCAACTGGTGGATATTTATGCGAACTGGGTGCCGCAGAAGCGCATTCTCACCACAGATATCTGGAGCAGCGAGCTTTCCAAGCTGGTTGCCAACGCGTTTTTAGCGCAGCGGATATCTTCTATCAATGCCATTGCGGCGCTTTGTGAAAAAACCGAGGCGGATGTATCGCAGGTTGCCAGGGCCGTGGGCATGGATACCCGGATCGGCGACCGGTTTTTACATGCCAGCGTGGGCTTTGGAGGTTCCTGCTTTAAGAAGGATATTCTGAATCTGGTCTATATCTGCCGGCATTATGGCCTCAATGAAGTGGCAAACTACTGGCAGGGTGTGATCGACATCAATGAATATCAGCAGGAACATTTTGTTGTCGCCATGCTGAATGCCATGTTCAACACGCTGGCCGGCAAACGGATATGTCTCTTCGGTTTTGCGTTCAAGGCCGATACCGGTGATACACGGGAAAGTCCTGCAATCTACATCGCCCGCCGGCTGATGGAGGAGCACGCGGATCTGGTGATCACAGATCCCAAGGCGCTGGACAATGCCAGAATGGATTTAAAAGATTTCAATGGCAATGTGTGCTTTGTGGATAATCCCTATGAAGCGGCATCCGGCTGTCATGCGATTGCGATTATGACCGAGTGGCGGCAGTTCCGGGAGCTGGACTATGAACGGATATACCGTTCCATGATAAAACCGGCGTTTATTTTTGACGGCAGAAATATTGTGGACCACCAGCGCCTTTTTGAAACAGGATTCAATGTATATCCCACAGGGAAGCCAGTGCTGACCCACCTGTAAACGCCAGTCTGACAGTACGGAGAAATTAATGAAGCTGCATGAAACCAAACGAATTCTGATTACCGGTGGCGCCGGCTTTCTGGGATCGCATCTGTGTGACCGTCTGGTGACGGAAGGGCATGAGGTGTTGTGCCTGGATAATTTTTTCACAGGTACCCGGCGCAATATTGCCCACCTGCTGGCAAAACCCAACTTTGAACTGATTCGTCATGATCTGGCGCAGCCGGTTTTTCTGGAAGTGGACGAAATTTACAATCTGGCCTGCCCGGCCTCTCCGGTGCATTATCAGTATAATCCGGTCAAAACCATCAAGACCAACATCATGGGCGCCATTCACATGCTGGGGCTGGCCAAGCGGGTCAAGGCCAAAATTCTCCAGGCTTCGACCAGTGAGGTTTATGGCAATCCGGTCATTCATCCACAGACCGAAAGCTATTGGGGCAATGTCAACCCTATTGGAATTCGCTCCTGTTATGACGAAGGCAAACGGTGCGCGGAAACGCTCTTTTTCGATTATTACCGTCAGAATAACGTCAATATTCGGGTGATCCGCATCTTCAATACCTACGGCCCCCGAATGCATCCCAACGATGGACGGGTGGTCAGCAATTTCATCGTTCAGGCGCTGTCCAACCAGGACATTACGGTGTTTGGCGAGGGAGCGCAAACCCGAAGTTTTTGCTATGTGGACGATCTCATCGAAGGCATGATCCGGATGATGAATGGGCCGGACAGCTTCATCGGCCCGGTCAATTTGGGAAACCCCGGAGAGTTCACCATTCTGGAACTGGCGGAAAAAGTGATCCGTCAGACAGGCGCCAGATCAAAGATCGTTTTCAAGCCGCTGCCTCAGGACGATCCCAAGCGGCGCCAGCCGGACATCACAAAAGCTCGTGAAGTGCTTGGGTGGGAGCCTGTAGTGTCTCTCGAGGAAGGACTGCGGTATACCATCGACTACTTCCGCT
>DAIEFO010000180.1 GCA_027325475.1 Desulfobacteraceae bacterium
TTCTAAGCGTTTCCCTGTTACAGGCCAGTGTTTTGGCATTGACGTGGGCCGGATAGCCGCAGCATAAAAACGGCGGAGGCAACACGACCCGAACCCGGTTTTTGAGCAGAATGTAAATGGCGGCTTTGGCGATATTGGAAAAAAGCCGTTCAGAACCGCAACCCGGAAAATAAAAGACCGTAAATGCCGCAGATTCCGGAGGTTCGATGCACAGGGCGTGATTCCATCGGGAGGGTGGTAATATATCACGAAGCGTACGGTGAGATGCGGGCGTCATGGGTGACTGTAAATAGCCGATGCCCGGCAGCGCCTTCATTCGGGCTGAAAGCCCTGTGGCTTTCAACAGACGCCAGCCTGTCCGCTGGGCGGCGGCTCCCCACTCCAACATGACTTTATGCAGTATCCGGTTGGCGGCTCTGGAGCGGTTCTCCAGATAGGCCAGTGTAAGCTGGACGGCGGGAGTCGTGTGTTTGTAGCGAAACGTTTGCAGAATTTCCCGTTCCAGGATGGAAACCTCACCGGTGTCAATATGTACCGGGCAGGGTGGCAGACATTTGTGGCATATGGTGCAGTGATCTGCAATTTCTTCCAGATATCGCAACAACTCAAAACGGGTGGAATGAGAACGCTGGGTATCGTAGAGCAGGGCTTCGATCAGGGATGCAATGGCCAGATTCTTGTTTCTGGGATGAAAAAAAAGATTTCTGGCAGGGTAAAACACGCAGCAGTCTGCCTTGCAGCGGCCGCACCGGATGCACCGGGATATTTTTTCCGCCAGGGCTTCCAGGGAACCATGCTGAAGAATTCTGGCTTCAAGCCCCAGCAGATTGAAAGATGAGGCAAACACTTTTTCCGGAATTTCAAGGTCGTCCAGCTTTCCGGGATTCATGATGCCTTCAGGATCTATGATGTGCCGATATTCGGCGAGCGCCTTCAGTTTTTGAGGGTCCAGATACTTCAGTTTGGTAAAACCGATGCCATGCTCTCCGCTGACGACGCCGTCCAGTTCCACCGCTTTGGACATGACGGCATCCGCGGTTTCAGCCGCGCGGTTCATCATATCCCGGTCATTGGAAAAAACCGGGATATTGACATGCACATTGCCGTCCCCGGCGTGCATATGGGTGGCGATCACGATCAGCCTTCGGCGGATATCGGTATAATGCTCCCTGATTTTATCGCAGATCGGCTCGTTTCCATGAAACAGACCATCCAGTTCCGTCAAAAGATGTCGCAGGTGTTTTTCCTCCCGCAGCGCCTCCTTTCCGGCAAACTCCAGAAGCGCGATGGCGTCGCGGCACAGCTCTTGAGACGCAGCGATGCGATCGTTGAGCCACTGGGGGTCTTCCGTGGTGGTCAGTGCTTTCAGCCATGCGCCGATCTGCCAGACAATGGTCTTCTGGTTATACCGGTCTTCCTCTCCGTTGTAGATATCGACAAACGTGGCAAAATCCGCCAGATTATGCAGCGGAAGCACGATATCCTCGTTCAGCTTGAAGGCGTTGGTGCGCGCGGCAATGGCGCCCAGGCGTTTTCTGTCCTGCCAGAACATGCGGCCTTCCGCCGCATCCCTGGCGGTGAACATGCAGGTGTTGGTGTAGGGCGATAACAGCGCCTTGAGGCGATTCTGGCCTCGCATCACCTGCTCTGCGGTGTGGCCGACAATATCGATCAGGAGTACGGCCTTGGGAAGGCTGGTTCTGGGAGCTTTGACCTTATAGCCGATCGCCCGGACGTATTCCTCGTCAAAATGTTCCAGCGCCATGAGCGCTTCCTGCCCCTGATTGATAAAGGCTTCGGAAATATCCACGATCACGCGGCTGGCTTCATCCATGTCTTCCCCGAAAAATTCGAGGCAGCAGGTTGTTTTGTGGGGATAGGCCGGATGCAGGATAAACTCCGCCGACGTGATGACGCCGTCGGTGCCCTCTTTCTGTATGCCCGGAAGACCGCGCAGCGCCTTGTTGGTAATGTCCTTTCCCAGACCCGGCGTGCGGATTTCCGAGGCATCCAGTGAAATGATTTGAATCTGCTTTCCGCGGCTGTTTCTGACTTCGAAAAGGACCTCATCTTCCGGAAGAATTTTCCGCAGCGGATGATAAAGGCGTTTTACGGTCCAAAGCTCTCCCTGCGGCATGACGATGCGGTATGACAGCAGGTTGTCGATGGCGGTGCCCCAGAGAACGGCTGTTTTGCCGCCGGCGTTCTCGGCGATGTTGCCACCGATGCTTGACGCCCAGGCGCTGGTCGGATCCGTTGCAAACACGAGTCCGCGTTTAGCGGCGCAGGATATGGCCTGTTCGGTGATGACGCCGGTTTCAAGGCGGATGACTGGGACCGTTTCGATCCGGTGATCCGGATAACAGATTTCGGTCTGGAAAATGCCATGAATCCGGTTGAGCTTTTCCATGTTGAGCAGGATGCAGTCGGCCTCTACCGGAACACTGCCTCCGGTAAGGCCGGTTCCGGCGCCGCGGGGAATAACCCGCAGTTTCAGCGTGGATATGGTTTTAAGCAACAGCGGTATCTGCGATTCATCGGCCGGATAGACAACGGCCAGCGGCAAATGGAGCCGCCAGTCCGTCGCATCCGTCGCATGGCTGATAATGGAAAACGGATCGAAGCAAACGTTCTCCTCACCGATGACTTCGCCAAGCGTCTGACGGATACGCGCCCGTCTTTCCCTGGCGCCGGAAAGTTCGGCTTCCAGTGCGCAGAGAAATGTCTGACTTGCGGTGATAATGACCTGTTCATCCGGATGTGCGTCCAGATGGGTTTTTACGGTCTGAAGATCATCTGCGGCGGATTTCAGGAACCGGTGACGCCGGGCGGCGTCTTCGATCAGTTCCTGATAGATGAAGGGATTGCGGCGCAGGATAAAGATGTCTCCTACAAAACGCAGGAGGAGCCTCAGGAGCCTGCCTTTAACGCGCCTGTAGCGCAATTTTTCGAGCGCGTACCAGGCGTCTTTTCCCAGAAGATGTTTGACGATCTGGGCGTCATCCGCAGATGTATAGTTGTACGGAATTTCCCGATTCATGATGATCCCCTGACTCCGGCGCTCCGACCGCCGGAGATACAGCGGTTTTGCCCGAATCGGATTACTGGATGAGGTTGTACTTGGCTTTCAGTTCATTCCAATAGGGTGACGCCATCAGACGTTTGAGACCTTCGTTCAATGTTGCCAGCAATTGGGGGTCGTCCTTTCTGACCGCATAAGCGGTTAAATCGTCCGGCTGGCCATACCTGCCGATGATTTTGATGGTCATTCCCTTATGAAGGAATTCGTCGGCGGTGGCGCGTGATATCGCGGCGATGTCGATATTGCCGTTCATAATGTTCTGTATGATGGTGGGTGCGGAATCAAACGGCATCAGCTTGAAGGTTTTTCCCTTGTCTTCGATCAGATTGTCCTGAATCCAGTGCGCTTCGGGCGTGTCCTGTTGTACACCCCATTTTACATTGGGTTCCATGGTCTTATCCGGCATGACGGAAGAGTTTTCTTTGGCGACCATGACCATTACGGTTTTGTAATAGACCGTGGAAAAATTGACTTCTTTCTTGCGGGGTTCGTCGATACTCATGCCGGATGCCACCATGTCTATCTTTTTTGACGTTAAGGTGGGAATGACCTCGTCCCACTTGATGGGCTGATGAACCACTTTGAATCCCATTTTTTGGGCGATCCAGTTGATGGAATCGATATCGAATCCTTCCAGTTTGCCGTTTTTATCAAGAAAGGTAAACGGCGGATATTTGGCGTCAATGCCGTTGATATAGGTTTTTTCTTCCGCAGATGCAGCGCTGCAGAACATTGTGGCTGTAATCGTTGCGATGCAGAACAGGGTAAACATGGTGCGTTTCATAAACATCCTCCTAAAAACAAATTGAATTTTTTACGTTGATACCTGATAAAGATACTGTGGCGGTTTTTATGGCCGTCATGCCCGAAATTCAAGGGGAATATTCTCTCAAAATTCTTCGGATTGTCAACTGTTAATCCACGAGCTTGATTTTCCGGAGAATTGTCTGATAATGTCCTGAGACACGACAAATGTAATGGATGCCACCGAACAAGAAATTTGCCTGCGCCAGGCGGATATGCTGGCCAACCGGGTTCTGAAACGATTCAAACATCTTCGCCGGCAGTTCTCCCGGCAGCGTATCGATGTTTTTCGGCTTTACGACTGGGATATCCCCGAAATCCGGGCTGTGGTGGACTGGTATGCCGGGCATCTGGTCATCGGCGAATACATGCGCCGGCAATCTGTGCCGGGATGGCTTCCGGTCATGGGAGCGGCTGTGGCCGACGCTCTGGGCGTTCCGTCCGAAAATGTGCATCTGAAGGAACGCCGCGCCGGCCGGCAGAATGGAAAGCGTTACGAGCGGATAAATCATACAGACAGAAAAATTCAAGTGGCGGAACGAGATCTGACGTTCTGGGTCAATCCGTATGATTATGTGGACACCGGGCTTTTTTCGGATCACAGAAACACGCGGCAGATGATTCGGGACATTGCTGCGGGTAAGGATTTTCTCAATCTCTACTGCTATACAGCGACGTTTTCCTGTTACGCTGCCAAAGGCGGGGCGCGCACGACGGTTTCCGTCGATCGTTCAGAAACCGCCATCAACTGGGCGCATGAAAATTTCGATATCAACGGCTTGTCTTCAGTGAGCAACGCCCTGATTGCCGCCCATGTTTTCGATTTTCTGGCAGAGGCCGGCCGCAGCGGCCCCATGTTCGATCTGGCGGTGGTGGATCCGCCGTCTTATTCCACAACCCGTGTGCGGCAGGACGCCTTCGATATCTTACGGGACCATCCCCGGTTGTTAAAGGCCGTTGTCGCTGTCATGAAAAAGAACGGCACGGTCTTTTTTTCCACCAATCACCAGAGTTTTAGTCCCTCTTTCGACGGTTTGAACATTGCCGGCGTTTCTGAAATCACCGACATGACGATTCCTGAAGACTATATCAGCAAGCGAAAGAAGATTCACCGCTGCTGGCAGATTACGGTGTAACGGCATGAAGGACCGACTGTGACATCACTGCCCCCTGAAATAAGCATCATCATCCCAACGTATAACCGCTGCT
>DAIEFO010000181.1 GCA_027325475.1 Desulfobacteraceae bacterium
TGCCTGACCTGCGCATCATCCTGCAACAGATGGGCGTCGCCGCCAGGGCTGCGGGCGTCCAGATCGTGACCGGCGACACCAAGGTCGTTCCCAGAGGCGCCGCGGACAAGATATTCATCAACACTTCCGGGGTGGGCCGCATTCCAAACGGCATCAAAATTTCCGGTGACCGGGCGAAACCCGGCGACCGGATTCTGCTGAGCGGCGCCATCGCCGATCACGGCATCGCCGTTTTAACGCAGCGGGACGGCCTGGCATTCGATACTCCGATCGTCAGTGACACGGCGGCGCTGAATCATCTGGTGCAGCGGATGCTGGCGGTGGATCCGGATATTCATGTGCTGCGGGACCCGACGCGCGGCGGTCTTGGCACCACACTGAACGAAATCGCCGGGCAATCCCGCGTCGGCGTGCGGATCATGGAAGACCGGATACCTGTCCGGCCAGAAGTGGCGGCTTTGTGCGAGCTTTTGGGATTCGACCCGCTGTATGTCGCCAATGAAGGCAAACTCGTGGCCTTTGTATCTCCGGAGAAGGCGGACGCCGTGCTGGCGGCCGTCCGTAAAGACGCACTCGGAAAAGACGCCTGTTTCATCGGAGATGTCGTATCCGAACCGGCAGGCCGGGTGTTCATGCGGACAGCCATCGGCGGAGAGCGCATTGTTGATATGCTGACCGGCGAGCAGCTTCCCAGGATATGTTGAAGTGGATATGAATATTTATATCGTCAGTCTGGGCTGCGCCCGCAATCTGGTGGACAGTGAAGTGATGTCCGGAAAGCTCAAAAACGCCGGTCATGCTCTGATTCAGGATCCCGAAGAGGCCGATGTCATCATCGTGAACACCTGTAGTTTCATCGAAGCCGCCACCGAGGAATCCATTGATGCCATTCTGGGGCTGGCAATCCATAAAAAAGAGGGCGGATGCCGGCGGTTGATCGTAACCGGATGTCTGCCGCAGCGGTATGGAAGTGATATTGTCACAACCCTTCCGGAGGTGGATCTGTTTCTGGGAACCGGCGCCTATGACCGGATTCTGGACGCCATCGGGAATGTCCCGGTAGAATCGGCCTGTCTGCTCCCGGACCCGGATGCAATCACCGTCAATGGCGCGGATACGCCCCGTGAGATCACCACAGGCCCGGCCGCCTATCTGAAAATCGCCGAAGGGTGCAGCCGCCACTGCACTTACTGCATTATTCCCAGGCTGCGCGGCAGGCAGAAAAGCCGATCGGTCGGTGACATTGTGGCGGAAGCCGAAAAATTGGCGGCGGCAGGCGTTCGGGAACTGACGCTGGTGGCCCAAGACACCACGGCCTATGGGCAAGATCTGGCGGGGAATATTGATCTTTCTGTACTTCTGAAGCAACTTTCGGGAATTTCAAAAAATATCTGGATCCGTCTGCTGTACGGGCATCCGGAAAGCATCACCGACGCCATGATCGAAACGGTGGCGGCGCATGCCAATATCTGCCCTTATTTCGATCTGCCGGTGCAGCATGCCAGCAGCGCGGTGTTAAAACGGATGGGCAGGCATTATGACACGGACGGCCTTTACAAACTGTTCGAAAAAATCCGGAATGTTATGCCGGAAGCGGCGCTGCGCACCACGCTCATCACCGGATTTCCCGGAGAAAGCGATACGGATTTCCGTCAACTGCTGTCTTTTGTCGGGGATATCCGGTTCGATCATCTGGGCGTTTTTGTGTATTCCGACGCCGATGATCTGCCGTCTCACCGCCTGCCGGATCCAGTTGCACCGGCTGTCGCCAGACGTCGGCGCGACCGGTTGATGAAGATGCAGAAAAAGATTTCAGCGCAAAAAAATCTTGCGCACTTAGAAAGAATCTATCCGGTTCTGGTGGAGTCTTCACCGGAACCGGGGGTGTATCTGGGCAGGACCCGCTTTCAGGCGCCGGAGGTTGACGGGTTGACCATTCTGCACGCAAAACATCAGCTCGGCATCGGCAGTATCGTTTCCGCCCGGATCACCGATGCCCTGGAATACGACCTGATGGCAACGCCTCTGAGCGATACAGATGAAGCCGGAACGTGAGAATTATTGAAGGAACTCTTATGAATGACTTGAAAAACCGAATTCTGGAAATGGTGCGGGATGACCTGACCGGCATCGAAGCGGCGCTGATCGAAAATCTCAAGCCCAATGTCGAGCTGGTGTCCACGGTCGCCAAACACATCCTGTTCAGCGGCGGCAAACGGATGCGGCCGCTTTTGATGGTGCTGTGCGCCCGGATGTGCCATTACCAGGGGGACTATGATAAAACCTTTTCCATTATTTTCGAATACCTGCATGCCGCGACGCTGCTTCACGACGATGTGGTGGACGAGGCGCTCATGCGGCGGGGAAAACCGGCGGCGCACCACCTCTGGGGCGGCGCGGCGGCGGTGTTGACCGGCGATTTTCTGCTGGCCAGATCCCTGGCGATTGCTGCTGAAACCCATAACATCAGGATCATTCAGACCATTTCTGAAATCACCGAAAACATGGCACAGGGAGAAATCCATCAGCTCATGCGAAAGGGCGATTTAAGTCTGTCCGAAGCCGAATACCTGGAAGTGATCCGGCGTAAAACCGCTGTTCTCTTTCAGGGCGCCTGCCGGGTCAGCGCGCTGATTGCGGATGCGCCGGCATCCTGGGAAACAGCGCTTTCAGATTATGGCTATCATCTTGGCATGGCGTTTCAGATGGCGGATGATCTTCTGGATTATACGGATGACAGTCTGGCTCTGGGTAAAACCGTTGGCGCGGATCTCCGGGAAGGCAAGCTGACCCTTCCGGTGATTTATGCCTTAAATGCAGCCGATTCTGAAGATCGATTGCGCATGGAAGCCATTATCAGCAATGAAACATTTTCGATGCAGGACTTTCAGACGCTGATCGCATATCTGCACCGCTACGAGGGCATCGCCTACACGCGGCAACAGGCGTCATCGCACATCCAGGCCGCCAAAACCGCCATTGCCCGTTTCGAGCCGTCTTCCACGCGTGAACTCCTGATGGACATCGCGGACTATACGTTGCAGCGCAAGGGATGATGACATTGGGCCTTACGAAGGGTGCAGCACAACGCAGCATCCGGACTTTTTACGAAGCTGTCAAGGATGGTTTCGGACATAAGCATGCAAATCATCAGGAGGCGTTATGAGAACTGACAGATATGTACGATGGATTTTTTTCTGTTGCATCCTGGTATGTTACACAACAGTATCTGCTGCGGATGAATCGTTTTCGCTAAAAACGGTCGAAGGTATCGGAGTGGCGAAAATTCAAGGTTCTATTGTGGACACTCGGAACACCGCCATTTCGAACGGGTTGGCGGCAGCGGTGGAGCGGGCTGCTCTGGACAGCATCCCCTCTGAAACGTTTTCTGCCAATTTCCCGGCTATTGCGGATATCCTGTCAAAAAATGTCAATCAGTTCGTTCAGGGGTACAAGGTGATGGCAGAAGCCAGAAGCGACGGATTTTATCGTATTCTGGTTCAGGCGAATATATTTACCGGCGCTATCCAGAAACAATTGAACGCTGTCGGTATTTCCATGGTCAATAAATCCCTGCCGTCGCTGCTTCTGATGGTTACCGAGCAGCGTTCGAGCACGGC
This sequence comes from Desulfobacteraceae bacterium, assembly GCA_027325475.1. GTDB lineage: Bacteria > Desulfobacterota > Desulfobacteria > Desulfobacterales > Desulfatirhabdiaceae > RAAP-1. The sequence continues at coordinate 3,621 of DAIEFO010000181.1, forward strand.
ATCTGTCCAGTACTGGTGGGCGGATGCAGGAGGGGGGATGCCCGCCACCGAATCCACATTATCACGGATTCTTGCGGAAAAAGGATACGCTATCATCCCCCATGACAAGATTGCTGCAACAGACCCCGTTCTGACGTCGGTACATCAAAATCCGGAACCGGGAAATTCCCAGATTGCCGATATCGGAACCAGAGCTGGTGCGGATATCGTGATTTTCGGTACATCGCTGATTCAACCTGCCGCCGGCGCTGCGACGGATTTGGGCCCAAACGCCATTACCGCGTTTGTCAAATTGCGTGCTTTGCGTGCAGGTACCGGCGAAGAACTGGCAGTGGCTGAACAGTCGTCCAGCGCTGCTGCAGGCGCCGAAGATCAGGCAATTACCACCGCCCTTACGGCGGCCTGTACCGATTTGAACAATCAGTTGACGTCCGCATGGCAAGGACAGATCAAAAAAGCCGCGTCAGTTGAAGTGCAGATCGAAGGCGCCGGCCAGCTTGGCTATTATTCGGCATTCCGGACGGCTTTAAGCAAAATTTCAGGGGTTAAAGACATTCAGATCAAGGAGATGCAGTCCGATAAATACATACTTTCGATGGAATATTCCGGCGGTGCCCGTCAACTGGCGGATATTCTGCTGCTGAAGACCTGGAACGGGTTCGATGTAACCATTCCGGAGGTCGGGCAGAATCAGATGAGAGTCGTTCTGGGGCCTAAAAAACCCTGAAAGTCTATTTATCGCAGACAAAACGAAAACATCTTTTTTATGGGCAGGTATTTTGAAATATCCCAGATTAACCATCAACATCCCAAATTTACTTACGGTTATAAGAATACTGCTGACGCCGTTATTTGTCATTTTCCTGATGAAGGAGATGTTCAAAATGGCGATTCTGGTTTTTGCTATAGCCGGAATCAGTGATGGTCTGGATGGGTTCATCGCCCGTTGTTATAACCAGCGGACAGAACTGGGGGCATATCTGGACCCCATTGCAGATAAATTCCTGCTGATGGCGTCGTTCATCTGTCTGGGAATATTGAAATTCATTCCGAGCTGGCTTGCCGTGATCGTTATTAGCAGAGATATCGTGATAGTGGTCGGTATTGCAGTATTGACCATTATGGATATCAAAATCCGGATACATCCCAGCATGATCAGTAAAATCACAACATTTTTTCAACTCATAACCGTGTTGTGTACATTGATATATCTGGAGAATTCTTCCAGTCTTCTGATTAGAAATATTGTTTACTGGCTTACCGCCGCACTGACGACGATTTCAGGGCTGCATTATATGGCGGTAGGGTTGAATACGCTTCAGAACCCTGAGGCATGAAAGCTGCCGGGAGATTCGGGATTTTCATGAAATCGGCGCGGTTTTTGTTGACAAGCCGCAGCGCCGGTGGTATCTATTGGACAGATCACAGGCACGTA
>DAIEFO010000182.1 GCA_027325475.1 Desulfobacteraceae bacterium
CCACAAAACAAAAGGATGGGTATATCTGGAAGCTGTAGGGCAGAATTTTATCAACGATCCCATTATTCAGGCCGGGGTTGTCAGTGTTCGAGATATCACTGAGCGCAAGCAGGCGGAAGAAGCGCTTTGTGAAAAGCAGCGGCTGCTTGAAGAATTGAACCAGTCTCTGGAAGAACGCATTGAAAAAGCCGTGAAGGAGCTGCGTCAAAAAGACCAGGTGCTGATCCAGCAAAGCCGGATGGCGGCTATGGGCGAGATGATCGGCAACATTGCACACCAGTGGCGGCAGCCGCTCAATTCGCTGAGTCTTGTCATTGCCAACATCCAGGACGCCTATCAGTTCAACGAGCTGGATGCCGAATATATGGACAATGCCACCGCCGACTGCTATCGTCTGATCCAGAAAATGTCCACCACCATCAGCGATTTTTTCAATTTTTTCCGGCCCAACAAGAAAATCTCAGTTTTTTCAGCCCATAAACAGATTCAGGAGGCGATCTCTCTGGTACAGGCAAGTTTTAAGCACCACAATATCGTCATCCATTTTGAAACAGCGCATGATGTAAAACTGATGGGGCTTCCCAATGAGTATTCCCAGGTGCTGCTCAACCTGCTGTCCAATGCCAGAGATGCCATACAAACGCACAAAAATGGCGGTGGCAGGGTTGATATCCGCATCGAAAATACCGGTGATACAGGATGTGTCATGGTGCGGGACAACGGAGGCGGTATTCCGGAAGATATCCTGGAAAAGATATTTGATCCCTATTTTACCACCCGGCCGCAGGGAACCGGCATCGGTCTGTACATGTCTAAAATGATCATCGAAGGTAACATGAACGGCCGCATCACGGCGCATAACGTTGACGGTGGTGCGGAATTTGCTGTCAGTGTTCCGCTTGCTGCTTCTGAAGCCGGCAGCACTGCTGCATGATGTGGCAGGATATCGCTGTATGAACGCCGATGCTGGTTTTGCTTTTTTTCAGGTGTGATTATGAAGTGGACGACCGAGGCTGAAGAAGCCATCCGAAAAGTTCCTTTTTTTGTCCGGAAGCGGGTGCGTAGCCGTGTGGAAAACGAGGCGCAGGCCGAAGGAAAATCCCTTGTGACACTTGCCGATGTCAAGGCCACGCAGGCCCGATTTCTTTCCCGAATGGAAACCGATATCAAGGGATATCAAATCGAGACATGTTTCGGCGCCAGCGGATGTCCCCATCGGGCGAACGCCGGAGACCAGCTCGTGCAGAAGCTGGAATCCCTTCTGGCTGAAGAAAAACTTCTGAAATTTCTGAAAGAACACGTCAACGGCCAGCTCAAATATCACCATGAAATCCGGATCACGCTGGCCGATTGTCCGAACGCCTGCTCTCAGCCTCAGATCAGGGATATCGGCATTATCGGCGCGTGTGTTCCGGAAATCACACCTGTCCCATGTTCACAGTGCGAAGCCTGCGTGAACGAATGCCGGGAGCAGGCAGTCTCACTGGAAGCCGGGCATTCAGGGGCGCAGACGGCTGTTCCGCCATGCATTCGAACAGACCGCTGTCTGTTCTGCGGAGCATGCGTTCAAAGCTGTCCCACCGGGGCTATCAAAGAAAAGGGCAGGGGATATCGGGTGCTGCTGGGGGGAAAGCTGGGCAGACACCCCAGGCTGGCTCGTGAGCTTCCGGGTGTTTTCAGTGAGGAGCGTGTGGTATCCATCGTCAGGGATTGCATTGCGCTTTACCGCCAGCGCAGCAAGGGCGGCGAACGATTCGCCGAGATTTTTACAGACGGCGATTTTGAGGATTTCCGAAGGCGGTATGATACAGGGAGCGATTCTTTATGACAAAGTATAACCGATTCGTTACGATGTTTTTGGTTATTGGATTACTGATTACCTTCATTTTCCAGGTTCCGGCTTTTGCCGGTGACACCGCTCAGAGTGCATACACGGTCAGCGATCTCAACGAACAGGTGCTGATGGGGCTGGTATGGATGCAGACTTCCGCGGAGTATCGCGAGCTTTGTTACCAGGCGTTCAATCTGGCGGGCATGGCGGTTGAAAAGGCGGTAAGCGCCGCCAAAAAAGGAGATAAACCTCTTGCCGTTATTTCCGATCTGGACGAGACTCTCATCGATAACGGCGCCTATGACGGCGGTTTGATCCAAAAAAAGGTATCATTCTCCGGCAAGACCTGGCAGGAATGGATGCAGGCGGCGCAGGCAACGGCGATTCCGGGCGCCGTCGATTTTCTGAACGCTGCGGCCCAAAAGGGCGTTGTGATATTTTATGTAACGAACCGGGATATGGCAGGGCTTCCTGGTACGGTTAAAAACCTGTCGGTGTTGGGATTTCCCTTTGCTGATACGAAACACGTCATGGTGAGAATCGATGCCAGCGATAAACAGCCCCGTTTCGATGCGGTCGGCAAAGATTTCAATGTGATTCTCTATATGGGCGACAACGCAAACGATCTGCCGACAGGCACTTATGGCAAAGATATGAAAGAAAGAAACGCCATTGTTGACCAGAACAAAGATCAGTTCGGTATCCGGTTTATCGTGCTTCCGAATCCTGTCTATGGAGACTGGGAACGCGCCCTTGCTCCGAATTATCAGAGCCTTACTCCGTGGGGCAAGAGCGAAGCCCGCAAGGCTCAGTTGCGCACCTGGATGCCTGTACCGTAACATCCCTTTCATGCGCTGACGCAGCCTGCGGGCTATTCGAATGTAAATCTGGCTTACCGGGACTGTGTCACCGTAAAGGCGATGACATTTACCACGTTTTCCATATCCGTGTCCCGCTGCAGGACGTTGAACGGCTTGCTGATTCCCATCAGAAAAGGGCCGACGGCTTTGGCGCCGCCCAGGTGGTTCAGAAGTTTGTAAGCGGCATTTCCGGCGTCCAGATTGGGGAATATCAGCACATTGGCCGGCGATCCCAGACGGTTGAACGGATACAGGCGATTCAATATTTCCTCCGAAACGGCGGTGTCTGCCTGCATTTCACCGTCAATGGTCAAGTCCGGATTGCGGCTGCGGGCAATTTCAAGAGCTTTTTCCACGCGCGCGGCGTCCGGATGGCGGGTGGAGCCGAAATTGGAAAAAGACAGCATGGCAATTACGGGTTTGATATCGAAAAACCGGACCATTTCTGCAGAAAGGATTGCAATTTCAGCCAAATCTTCGGAACTGGGATTGATATTCACCGTGGTGTCGGCCATAAACAGGGTGTGATTTCTGAAAATCATCATGTAGATGCCGGCGACTTTCGAAACCCCGGGGCGTTTGGGAATCACCTGAAGCATCGGACGGATGGAATCCGGATAGGAGCGGCTGATGCCATGCACCTGGCCATGCACCAGGCCCTCCCGAACCATCATGGCGCCAAATACGAGGCGATTTCTGAGCTGTAATCGTGTTTCTGCGGTGGACCAGCCTTTTCGGGCCCGCATCTCAAAGAGTTTATCCGAGAATTTTTCAAACAGCGGACTCTTCAGATGATCCAGGATTTCGATGCCGTCCAGGGGAATGTTCAAATCTTTCGCCATGAAACCGATTTCTTCTTCGTTTCCGAGCAGAAGCGGAATGGCGATGCCTTCCCGCGCCACCTGATGCGCGGCCCGAAGAATGGTGGGATGATTGCCTTCAGGGAGTACGATCCTTTTGGGATGCTGCTGGGCGCTGAAAATGATTTTGCGCATGACTTCCCGTTCAGGCCCCAGCCGGGTTTCAAGCGCCTGCAAGTAGGTGTGAGGACTTGGGATTTTTATTCGGGCAACGCCGCTGGAAACCGCCGCATTGGCGACTGCAGGCGCTACCTTGAGCAAAATCCGGGAGTCCAGCGGTTTGGGAATGATGTAATCGACTCCGAAACGGATGGGTTTGCCGCCATAGGCGCGAATTACGGAATCCGGCACATCTTCTCTGGCCAGCTCCGCCAGCGTGCGAACCGCCGCCAGTTTCATCTCCGTGTTAATTGCCTTCGCCCGTACATCCAGGGCGCCTCTGAAAATAAACGGAAATCCCAGTACATTGTTGACCTGATTGGGATAATCGGAGCGCCCGGTCGCCACAATGGCGTCCGGCCTTACCGATTTGGCGACATCGTAGTCGATTTCGGCATCCGGGTTGGCCAAGGCAAAAATGATGGGTTTTTCACGCATCTGTTTAAGCATTTCGGGCGTAAAAGCGTCTTTGACGGACAGTCCGACAAGGACATCGGCCCCCCGGGCGGCTTCTTCGAGGGTTCTGAGTTCCGTGTCAGCCGCAAACGCCGCTTTGTAGGGATTCATTCCGGCCTCGCGGCCTTTGTATATGACGCCTTTGGAATCCAGAAGCACAATGTTCTCCCGTCGGCACCCTATCTGGATATAAAGTTCCGCGCTGGCAATGGCTGCTGCGCCTGCGCCGTTGACCACAATGCGCAAATCCTCCAGTTTCCGGTCCGTCAGAGCACAGGCATTCAATAAACCAGCGCTGGAAATAATTGCGGTGCCATGTTGGTCATCGTGAAACACCGGAATGCTCATTTGCTTCCTGAGCTGCTCCTCGATGTAAAAGCAGTCTGGCGCCTTGATGTCTTCCAGATTGATACCGCCGAAAGTCGGTTCCAGAAGCTTGACCATGCGGATAAATTCATCCGGATCCGTCGTATTGAGCTCAATGTCAAAGACATCGATATCGGCAAAGCGCTTGAACAGGACGGCCTTTCCTTCCATGACCGGCTTGCCGGCAAGAGCGCCGATGTTGCCCAGCCCCAGAACCGCCGTACCGTTGGTAATAACGCCGACCAGGTTTCCACGGGAAGTATAATCAAAGGAGAAATTAGGATCTTTTTGAATTTCCAGACAGGGAACCGCGACACCAGGGGTATAGGCCAGACCGAGATCATGCTGTGACAGACAGGGTTTGCTGGGGACGACAGCGATCTTTCCAGGTCTGGGGTTCATATGATACTGAAGCACTTCTTTCTCGAACGGGTTCATTGGCGTGCGTTCCTCCTTCTTATCATGATGTTCAATTTTTCGTGTGGCTATCTGGATTTACTGTTGCAAAAAGTTACAGTAAA
>DAIEFO010000183.1 GCA_027325475.1 Desulfobacteraceae bacterium
TCCGAGCGGAAACCAAACCGGATGATGTTCACGGAATGCTGGCGGCTCAAGGTATTTTAACCAGTCGCGGAGGCAGGACCAGCCATGCCGCTCTGGTTGCCCGCCAGTTTGGAAAGCCTGCGGTCGTCGGGGTATCGGATCTGAAAATTGACATGGCCAAACGCCGCATCATGATCCATGACAAGATGATTCGTGAAGGCGACTGGATATCCATTGACGGTACGGTGGGCGAGGTCTATCTGGGAAAACTCAACACAACGGTGCCGGATATCAAAGATCCATGGCTTATCAAGTTGTTGTCCTGGGCGGATAAGTTCCGGCGTCTGGGCGTCTGGGCCAACGCCGATTATCCGAGAGACGCCGCCCGTGCCAGGGAATACGGTGCGGAAGGCATTGGTCTGTGTCGTTCTGAGCATATGTTTTTCGAGACCGAGCGGCTTCCGTTTGTCCAGAAAATGATCATGACCGATCTGCCGATTGAGCGGCGTGAAGCTCTGGAGATGATCCTGCCGTTTCAGCGAGAAGATTTTTATGGTATTTTTAAAATGATGGACGGTCTGCCCGTCATTATCCGGCTGTTAGACCCGCCGCTGCATGAATTTTTGCCCAATCAGGTGGATCTGATTCGAGACTTGACGGATTTGAAACTTCAAATCAAAGAAGCGGCCAATCTTTCCGAAATGGATGCGCTTCTCAACCAGATCCGGGCCAAGGAGAATGTACTCAAGCGTCTCGAAAGCCTGAGAGAATCCAATCCTATGCTGGGAATGCGCGGCGTGCGTCTGGGTATCCACATCCCCGAAGTTACCACCATGCAAGTCAAGGCGGTTTTTGAAGCCGCCTGTATGGCCACCAAGGAAGGCATCAAGGTTCGTCCAGAAGTCATGATTCCCCTGACCTGTCATGTCAACGAACTCAAGGTGCAGCAAGGCGTTCTTGAGGCCGAAGCCAAAAAGGTCATGGAAGAATGGGGAATAGATATCGACTATAAATTCGGCACCATGATCGAAATTCCCCGCGCAGCCCTGACAGCCGATAAACTCGCTGAATACGCTTCGTTTTTCTCCTTTGGCACCAACGATCTCACACAAACCACATTCGGCATTTCACGCGATGACGCAGAAGCCAGTTTTCTCGTCAACTATCTGGAAACCGGTATCCTTCCGCACAACCCATTTACAACCATAGATCGGGATGGTGTCGGCGCGCTCATGCAAATTGCGCTGACCCGCGGACGTTCTGTCAAACCCGATCTGGAATGCGGTATCTGCGGCGAACACGGCGGTGATCCCCAGTCCATTCATCTATGTCATGAACTGGGGTTGACGTATGTCTCCTGTTCGCCTTTCCGGGTGCCGATCGCACGGTTGGCGGCGGCTCATGCGGCCTTGAAAGAGAAACCATGACCGGTTTTATATGAAGACGCAAAGGCGTGAAGGGGTCATAAGAAAACCACTTCACGTCTTCACCTCCACTTGCTTTTCGGTATTTGGTAGCAGGATTTCGAACGACATCAGTTCCGCCATTCCCACTAACCCATCGGGCGTTTTCACGACGACTCTGAATACCATCTGGTTTGTCCACGATTTTTCAAAAGGAGACATATCATGAATAAAAGGACGATGTGTCCGATAACTGTCTGGATATCTTTCATCGCTATCATGACAATCGCGTCTGTATTGCCACCAATGCTCCATGCGGCATCCTTGAAAGAGCAAGTCATAGCCGATTCGTCGTTACAGCCGAGCATTCTGATCAATGGTTCCAGCGGGCCGCTTATGGTTTCGCCCTCGACACCTTTAACGGTCAGCATCGGTCTGTCGCCGGGTGGCATGGTCGGTCAATTGGCCGATTGGTGGGTTGTGGCTTATGCGTCCGGGCAGTTTTATTCGTATGTGTATCCGGGCGGATGGACACAGGGGGTTGTCACCTGTATTCAGGCCCCGGCGACGGCGTTTTCCGGCGTTGAGGTTCTGAACAGCACGCTTCCGGAAGGCGCTTATACATTTTATTTCGGACTCGATTTTATCCCCAATCGCCAGCTTGATGTTGACACACTGGTCGTATCGGCCGCTCAGGTGACGGTGACGGCATCTGCTGCGGGTTTTACCGGAAACTACACGGGCAGCTGGAACAGTTCGGGCGCTTCAGGCGGCAGCGGTGGCCTTTCGACCCAAGTGACACAGAATGGATCGGCGATTCAGGGGACGGTAAATGTTACGGGAACCGAGCTCGGTAATCTGTACGGTATTGCTTTATCCGGAACTGTCAGCGGTGTAACAGCTACTTTTCAAGGAAGCTATACCACATCGTATGGCCTGACGGCTGAATTGAAACTTACCAACTGTACCCTGTCGGGAAACACGCTTGGTGGAAATTATGCGCTTTCCGTTAACGGAATTGTTTATGACAGCGGTTCATTTACGCTGACCCGGTAACATCAAAGCTGGTGAAATCGCCAGCATTCAAAAAGGAATTGCACCACATTATGAAGTCTTTGAAAAATGAACATATTCGAAATATTGCTATCATTGCCCATGTTGATCATGGAAAAACCACACTGGTGGATGCTATGTTCCGGCAATGCGGCCTGTTTCGTGACAATCAGGATGTCAGTGAACGCATTATGGACAGCATGGATCTGGAACGTGAGAGGGGCATCACCATCGCCGCCAAAAATTGCTCCGTTATCTGGAAAGGCATTAAAGTCAATATCATCGATACGCCCGGCCACGCCGATTTTGGGGGCGAAGTAGAGCGGGCGCTGTCAATGGCCGATGGCGCACTGCTTCTGGTGGATGCTTCCGAAGGTCCTTTGCCTCAGACCCGGTTTGTGCTGAAAAAAACCTTTGAGGCCGGACTTCCGGTGATCGTGGTAGTCAACAAAATTGACCGTAAGGATGCCAGACCCGCTGAAATCCTGGACGAAATTTACGATCTGTTCATTGATCTGGACGCCGATGAAGATCAGCTTGATTTTCCCCTGATGTACGCTATCGGAAGGGAAGGGGTGGCACAGAATACCCTCGACGAAAAGGGCGTCAATCTGCATCCGCTGCTGGATCTCATCATCGAAAAGATTCCCGCTCCCGCCTATGATCCGGAGGAGCCGTTTCAGATGCTGGTGTCGGATCTGGGATATTCCGATTATCTGGGCAGGCTGGCCATCGGGAAAATCGTCAACGGCCGGGTTCAGTCAAACGACAGCCTTGTCTGCATCGATGATCAGGGACATCATAATCCTCTCAAAGTAACGCGGCTTCAAACGTATCAGGGGCTTACATTCAGCGAGGCGTCCGAGGTGGATCCCGGAGACATTATCGTGCTGTCCGGTATCGAGGATGTCAAAATCGGCGATACGATCTGTAACCGTAATTTCCCCAAAGCACTGAAGCGGATTACCGTGGATGAACCCACGGTATCCATGGAATTCAGCATCAATAATTCACCGTTCAGCGGCAAGGAGGGAAAATACGTTCAATCCAGTAAAATCCGGGAGCGGCTGTTCAAGGAAACCCTGATGAATGTCGGCATCAAGGTGGAAGAAACTGACAACAAGGAAGTGTTTGTGGTCAAGGGCCGGGGCGAGTTCCAGATGGCCATTCTCATTGAAACCATGCGGCGGGAAGGGTTTGAGCTGTGCGTTGGAAGGCCCAGGGTTATCTTTAAGCACAAGGACGGTAAACAACTTGAGCCTATCGAGCGGTTTTTTGTGGACTGCGATGAGAGCTTTATGGGCATTGTCACCGAAAAATTATCGAATCGTAAAGGAAAGATGATCAATCTGGTCAACAACGGCAAGGGGCGGGTGCGGATTGAATTCAGCGTTCCGTCCAGATCGCTGATTGGGTACCGTGATGAGTTTTTGACGGATACCAAGGGTACCGGCATCATGAATTCGTATTTTTTCGGTTATGAAGAATACCGGAGGGATTTCCCCACCCGATTTACCGGATCGATTGTATCGGACCGTCAAGGGACCGCCGTACCCTATGCTTTGTTTAATCTGGAGCCGAGGGGACAGCTCTGCGTTGTGGCTGGCACTCCGGTCTATGAAGGAATGATTGTCGGCGAACATAACCGCGATAACGATATCAATGTCAATGTCTGTAAAGAAAAGAAGCTGACCAACATGCGGGCTTCCGGAAAAGATGACCATGTGCTGCTCTCCCCCGTTAAACCCATGACCCTGGAGCGGGCTATCCATTTTATTCGAGATGATGAAATGGTTGAGGTTACGCCCAAATCCATTCGTCTTCGAAAAACCATTTTGGAAGCCCATAAACGTCATACCATCCGGGCCGCGAAACTTAAAGAGATGGAGTGACGATTTTTCAGGTGAGTTTCAATAAAGAACATCAGCGCGGATCGCGGAGGGTTGCGACCGGCGCGAGTGTGGCTGCGGTGCAATTCTGTCGCAGGATATCCAGAAAAAGGATAGCAGTGCTCTTGGGGTTCAACGTCACCGCCGCCAGTTTTGGAGGCGGCGGTGCCTCGATGTTGTTCCATTCATCCACGATGATTCGTTCTTCGGCAGGCACGGGCAGACGTCATGCTCGGTATTCCCTCAACAAAAGCGCACATGCAGTGCAGACAAGATAGACATGATCCACGCACTCCTCCTTATTCGATGGATACATCAGGTCAACTCCTCCCCTTTTTTCTGCTGAACGCCTTGAACAGCTCGAACCAAACAGTGCTCAATATGCCGGCGGATATGCATATGACAACATCGATCGGATGTATTACCGAGAATCGGAATATCTCTCGAAGAAAAGGAATCGTCAGAACAAGATAGAGAAAGATTATCGTGCCGCCGGTTACCCACCAGAGAGCAGCATTGGGTGTTCTGTAAATCTTACCAATTGTGTTGATCCAGGAACGGTTGGTCATCATAAGGCCGAGGTTTGCAATGATCAAGGTCGTGAATGCCAGGGTGCGTGCATCAAGCTCCCCCTGCCCACGGGCAAGGCAAACTCCAAATATCGTTAGAAGCATTGCCAGAACACTCAGTCCCTGAAACGAAC
>DAIEFO010000184.1 GCA_027325475.1 Desulfobacteraceae bacterium
AACCGCTTCAGAATGTCCTTCAGCGTCTTTTTGGTGTCCGTCTGGTCGTAGATGATGAACTCAGCATGCGTGAGTTTCTGGAATACATGCTGACCAAATCAGGCTATCAGGTTACCTGCTCTGAAAGCGGGGCCGCCGCCATTAAGCTTCTTGAAGCCGTTCCTTATGATCTCGTGATCTGTGATATTCGCCTCGGGGATATTTCCGGGATCGAGGTGTTGAAAGCCGCCAGAAAACTCGCTGCACCACCGCCGGTAATCATGATTTCCGCCTATACCACCACAGAAACTGCTGTGGCGTCTATGAATGAAGGGGCTTTTGATTTTGTTCCTAAACCGTTTGACAATCGAGAGCTCAAAGAGACCATCGCCAGCGCCATTACCCTTAAGACGGTGGAAAACGAAAAGAAGAGTCTGGAAAGCGCCTTGAAAAAAACCCTGCATTTCGGGAAGATTATTGGTAATTCTCCCAGAATGCTTCAGGTTTACGATTTAATCCGCCAGGTAGCTAAAACCACTACCAATATTCTCATTACCGGTGAAAGTGGCACGGGTAAAGAACTGGTCGCCAGAGCCATTCATTATGAAAGCTGTCGCAGCGACAAGCCGTTTGTCATCGTCAATTGTGGGGGCATTCCAGAAACACTGATCGAAAGTGAGCTGCTCGGATATAAAAAAGGTGCGTTTACCGGCGCTCAGCAGGATAAAAAAGGCCTTTTTGAAATTGCGGACAAAGGCACTGTTTTTTTAGACGAAATCGGAGAGCTGAGTCAGCCGATTCAGGTGAAGCTGCTCAGGGTGGTTCAGGAGAAAGCTTTTAAACCGGTGGGCGGCAGCGATGATGTCAAGGTGGATGTCCGCATTGTGGCCGCTACCAATAAATCGCTGGAAGAAGAAGTGATCGCCGGCCGTTTTCGTGAAGACCTGTTTTACCGGCTCAATGTCATCGGCATCCACATGCCGGCGCTTAGGGAGCGCAAGGAAGACATCCGGCTTCTGGCCCATCATTTTTTGGAAAAATATTCGAAGGAAATGGGCAAGGAAATTGTCAAGCTGTCGTCTTACGCCATTGATCTTTTGAATAAATACGATTTTCCCGGAAATATCCGTGAGCTTGAAAACCTGATCGAACGCAGCGTCGCTCTGTCGAACACCAATATCATCCTGCCCGAAAGCCTGGCGATCTCCATTCACAAACAGGTTCACAAGCGCCGATGGATCGAGGGATTCAAAAACAGACGCTTCGATTTGCAGGATGTTGAAAATGGCGTTTCTCTCGACAGCATTCTGGACGAAATTGAAAAAGCCTATATCGAAAAAGCCCTTGAATTTGCCAGAGGCGACAAGGCCCGCGCCGCAGAACTTCTTGAAATCAATCTCAGATCACTTCGCTATCGGCTGGATAAACTATCCATCAAGAAGTAACCCTTGAATTCCTCCCCCAGCGGGAAGAGATTGGGGGTAGAAAGCGCAAGTTGTAACCGCTCAAAGCATAACGTACCGATAGATTGGAGGTGTTTGCGATATGAAAGAAATTTTCACCGTCTGGAAAAGCACGCGGCAGATTGTTATCGTTGCCTTGACAGCGGCCGTTTATGCCGGGATGCTCATTCCGTTTAAGGCCATACCGATTATTCCCGGTCTGACGGAATTAAGACCGGGCAACGTAATACCGGTTTTCTTCGGTGTTCTCTTTGGTCCTGCAGCCGCCTGGGGATCTGCTATCGGCAACCTGATCGCCGATTTTTTCGGTACACTGTCTCCTGCCAGCGCTTTCGGGTTTGCGGGTAATTTCTTTGCATCCTATATTGCCTACAGGCTCTGGCATATCCTGGTCAAGGATGTGGTGGTCATGAATCTCAGACAGACGGGAATCTTCGTCCTGGTGTCTGTGGTGTCAGGTTTTTTCTGCGCGCTGATCATAGCTTCCGGAGTGCAGCTTCTCGGGCTCATGCCTTTTAAAGTGTTATTCACCGTTATTTTCATCAACAATTCACTGATGGCATCCATACTGGGGGTTATCCTGATGAAAATTCTCTATCGCCGGATCGAACGTACCGGTCTGATATATATCCTTCCCGAAAACGGCAACCGTCAGCGTCCGTTATGCCCCTCCCCAAAAAATAAATCTCCACACTGATTTAAAAATTCAGGATAGTTGCACTTTTTAGGGGTTGATGGAAAATGATTGCATGAATTCTTCAAAAAATAAAAATCGCTCTGGGACGTCAGGATCAACGATTGTAATACATCAATATCCAGGTTTTATTGAATGGGTTGCCGATTTTTCGATCAATTTATCTGAAAATTTCTGGATAAAATGGATTGGCGTCTTTTTGCTGGTGGCGACGATAGTAATCATCTTTCCGGTCTATGGAGATGACAACGACATCTGGTTTCATCTGGCATATGGCAAGCATTATGTCACCCACCTCACCTGGCATATCGATCAGGCGCAGTTTTCCTGGACACCCGTGGATGTAACCGACTGGATATACGGTACCTGGCTGGGCAGTTCGATCATGTATCTTGTTCACGAGCTGGGGGGGATGTGCGCGCTGTATATCATGCAGTGGCTGATTCTGATGGCAGTGCTGATGATGATCGTCCGCTATGCGTGCCTGACAAACGATCGGCTGGATATGTTTCGTCTTATGTGTCTGATGCTTACCGCCATTGTACTCAAGCTCACTCAAGTCTATCTCAAGCCCCAGTTGATCAGTACACTTCTGTTTTCCATCACAGTTTTTATATATTATTATTCCATTCAGCGCCAACACCAACAATCCCGGTTGTATTATCTGTATCCTGCCATACTACTGCTGTGGGTCAATATTCATGGAGAGTTCATGGTAGGACTGGCATTTTTGGGAATTGCATTTTCAGGTGAAGTGCTTGCAGCGCTGATAAGTAAAAATCGGGACAAGCTCAGAAATGTTCTGCTCCCTTTCGGCGTGAGTATTGCTGTATCGGCCGCCGCTGTGCTGATTAATCCCGATGGTCTTAACTACCTGGTTTCTATTTTGAGAATATGGTTGATGGATCGCGACCCAGTGAGTCAGGCCAATGTGTCGGTTCTGAACATGTGGAGTTATGTGGGATTCCGGATGCAGAATTATAATTTCGTGAATGCCGCTGATGTCATCGTATTCATGGGAATTTTGTATTTGATTTTCTGCCTGGTCGGTATTTATAAAACACGCCGAATCAATATACCGATTCTCTTTATCAATATTGCTTTTTTTTATCTCAGTATGAAAGCCGCGCGGGCAACGCTTTTTTTCCCCATCGTCTGGTGTTATGGCATTTATACGATGATATCCGAGTCTGGTCTGCGGGAGTTCAAGCGCAAAATGTCCCCATTTTCAATGGCAATTTTTGTTTTTTCGTCGGGTTATTGCCTGTACTTAATGCTGACTACCATGCCTTTTGCTACATGGCTGGGGTACAGGATGGATGATTATATTCCTAAAAAAGAGGTTGCGTTTATTAAGACGTATCATTTGCCAGGGCCGGTTTTCAATGATTATCTGCTGGGTGGTTACATGATGTGGACCATGTATCCCGAATACAAGGTATGGATCGATCCCCGTTCCGGCCCCTATATCAAAGAAGTGCTTCCTGACTGGCTGAGAATTACCGGAAATCTGAATGATGCCAATCTGAAATATCTGACGACAAAATACCCGTTTAAAACCGCTTTAATTGGTATGTGGCGGAGTGATGTCACTTTCTGGTTGCTGAAATCAGGAGATTGGAAACTGATTTATTTCGATAAAAATGCTGCGGTACTTATCAATAAATCCGTCGTTCACAGTCTTCCCCCAGCGGCGTTGAATGTTGAGGTTGGCACAAATCGGTTTTCAAAACTCGATAACCCGGTGATACTGACGAATCTGTTTCAGTTTTATATTATGGTAGGACCTGGCTACGCCCGTGATATTCGTAATATTTTTGAACAAAATGTCAGTAATTGGCTTCAGGGGAAGAAGGAAGCCATGGCGTCTATGGACGCTGCAATCCATCAAAAAGAGATTCAAATTCAACAGCTCCGGCGACAGAATTAACCAATGACGGGCTTTTTGAGACTTCATCAATTACCCAATTGAATACAGGGCATAAAGCTGTGCCAACCCCATTGATTTCCATATTAATTCCTTTATTCAATGCGGAGCAATTTGTGGAAGATACTCTTCAGTCCGTGCTGGAGCAGAGCTATCGCAATCTTGAAGTAATCATTGTTGATGATCGGTCAACAGACGCATCCGTATCCAACGCGCTTTGTTTTAAAGATTCCCGGATACATCTGAGCATCAATGAAGAAAATCTGGGACCGGAAAAAAACTGGAATCTGGCACTGGCGAAAGCCAATGGCAAATATATCAAACTGGTTTGCTGCGATGATCTGCTGGAGAAAGACTGTATTACAAAACAATCTGCCATATTGGAGAATCCTCGCTTTTCAGGCGTTGGGCTGGTCAGTTGCTCACGGTTTATCATAAATTCGCAAGGCCGGAAAATACTGCAACGTTCATTTGGAAAGCTCAATGGACGGTATGACGGCAAAAAAATCATAAAGCAAATTATCCGAAGCGGCAACAACCCCATCGGCGAACCGGCTGCAGGATTGTTCAGATCGGATATGATTAAAAAAGCAGGTTGCTACCGGGCGATCGCTCCCTATGTGATTGATCTGGACTTCTGGATACGCCTGCTTATCCAGGCCGATATCTATATTATCGACGAACCGTTGTGTTCGTTTCGCATCTCCAGACAATCCTGGAGTGCCCGGTTGCACTTCAGGCAATTGAGTGACTATCTGAAACTGATTCGACTTACTGCAGCGGAAAATGAGCATATCCTCACGCCAATGGACATTTGGTCCGGCCAAATTCAGTGTGTAATAAAAACGCTATTGAGAATATTGATTTTCAGACTATTGTAAGGAACGATGACTTTTTCCAAGCCGTCATACGGGTAAAGCCATAT
>DAIEFO010000185.1 GCA_027325475.1 Desulfobacteraceae bacterium
TGTCAGGAAGTTTTTATTTGTTGGGATTCTGGTTCACCAGCAGCAGCCTGGGCGGCTCATCCGCTTATCACGGACGATGCGGGTACGCATGGGAAGGGAAATTATCAGCTTGAAGTGAATGGTGTTACTTCCAGCGAGAAAAGTAGCCAAAAATTCCGGTTTGCAGACGGGTTATGGGCGCAGGGGTGCGTCGTTGCCTGGAAAATGAGGCAAACAGGAGGGGTAAGCGCTGCAGGAGAGAAAAACGCGCCGGCAGCGTTAACCCAAGTTCGCCAAATTTTTTGGCAAACGCATAGCTGATGGGCATTTATCAAAATTTATCGTCACTACTCATTTTGCAGCGACGTACATTTTTCCCAACGGAATACCGGATAAACCTAACCGGTAATAAATCGTCTTATGTTCCGGCTCCGGTTTGCTGCAAAGATTTAAATAGTAATGAATGACTTGTTCATGCTCTTTGACATTGTACTCTATAGTTAATCTCTTATGCGTTGAAAGGATATCACGAATCGTATTCCATGAACGGTGATCGTTATGAAGCCTCAATCGCTGTTCGATCACATGAAGGATATGATAAGCCAGGACGGAGATGAACATATGGGCATCAGATCGACGTTCGATCTGATGGAAGACCGGCCGTAAGCCAAGAGATGCCTTCAAACAACGAAAAGCGCTTTCCACCCGTGTCAACATCACGTATGTCTTCCAGATTTCAAAATCCGTCATATCCATATGGTCCGTGCGGAGGATATAACAGCCATCCAGCTTTGATTGATCTTCAAGTCGCTTTTTCCAGATGATGTCGGTCGCATTACTTTTTTTCTGAGAAGATGTATTCTCATCTGAGACTACCGTGACATCATATATTTTGGATGCGCGGGGATACTTTTCGCGCAATCGCCCGATCATTTCGACTATTTTGGCGTACGCTTTCGTATGTCCTTTTTTATTGAGGCCGTTCTTGTAATACTCCAATCGCTCAATAAACAGACTCTCCTGAGTCGTTCGAATACTTCTGTCCTTTTGCTCTCTACCTGTACTCCTGCACAGCAAATAGACATCATTGTCTTTTTCATGCCGAACAATCTCTAACTTGAAATTGCGGTCATCATCTTGATGAATTACTTTCATTTGCTCCGTGTCATCCGGTGAAAATTCCGATTTGCTTCTGCTGACAACAATATAATGGAACTGCTTGTCTTTTAAATATTGGATATTTTCCGCAGTTGCAATCCCGGCATCCATGATCACAGTGCGATTTTTTGAAAAATCAGGACGAACTTTCACCAAAGACTCGATCATTTCCGGAAGTGTTTTACTCTCACTCTGGTTACCGGCATAAAGATGACTGTATTTGGCGAATCCCTGTTCATCGACGATAAGCGCCAGAGTCAACAGCTTGCAGTCAGATCGTTTCTCCTTGGAATGACCTCTTTTTGCTTTTGGATTATCAGATATCTGACCTTCCATATATGTATTGGTCAAGTCAAAAAAGCATATGTTTTCAGGCAGACAGAACATCTCTTTTTCCTGTCTGGATAAATGCGATTCTAACGCGTCTTTAACTTCAAAAGCACTGTCTGCCGCACGATAAAAAGAACTCAGAGAAAATCGTTTGGGTTTTCCGGTCAGTTCAAATATTGCCGAGCGATTTTCAGCCCAGGCCCAGGTATCTCTCTCACTTCCGGGTGATACAAGACGGCCTGCAACCAGAGTTTCAATCAGTGGAATACTGTATCTGGGAACGCCATTTGTATGGAGTATGTCATCTATTTTGAGTTCTTTCCATAAGCAATGACAGACATATTCCGGGCCAATCGAGCGGACTTGATCAGCCTCAATGGAGGATACATCAACCATTTTAAAGTCTGGGTCATCGTTTTCGCAAACAGCTAATTGCTCAATAGCCAAGTCTTCGCAACGTTTTTCAAGGATGCGTTTGGCAGTCTTTTTGGCATGAGCCTCAATTGCAGGATCATGGCTGAATAACAGTGCTTGACCAGTAATCAATCCCTCAATACAGTTGGC
This sequence comes from Desulfobacteraceae bacterium, assembly GCA_027325475.1. Classification (GTDB taxonomy): domain Bacteria; phylum Desulfobacterota; class Desulfobacteria; order Desulfobacterales; family Desulfatirhabdiaceae; genus RAAP-1. Next base: position 2,032 of record DAIEFO010000185.1, read on the forward strand.
AAGTTCTTTGTACTTATCCTCCGGAATATCGATTGATCCCAGGTTCAGGATAAGTCGTTGCCTGGGGCCTTTATCGGTGCGGACATTTTCAACCAGATGAAGATATCCGAATTGTTTTTTGGAGCCTTTGTTTTTTTTGACAACCTTTTTGATGTACATGGCGCTGAGTATATCGAACCGAGAGCGCCATTGTCAATATTTAATAATTTAATGGGTCACTACATTTGAGTTTGCTATGTGGCATATAATAAAATCATGATGTTAATGTATGTCCGCCTCGAAAATTGGCTATAAAATGCCCCTTCTGAGGAAATTTTGACGAACTTGGGGTAAGGATGCGCGTCTGTCTTTCCAGCGCCAGTTGAACAATGGTGTTGATTTCCTGCTGGATGCAAACATGTTTTGGCGCTTTACAGCGGGATGTGGTATGAGGAGACGCTGCGCCAGATTTTTTCTTATGTTTTTTCACACTGCCTCCCTGTTTGTTTTTTGCTTGACAACATGTTATTTCACAATCCGGCGTGTATTGCAAAAGGATTTAACGCCGGATATCAACCTGTTTGGCATGAAAAATATATGCTGGAGGGCCTGCAACCATATGTTCTGGAAACTCAATCTGAATATCCGTCAAAAGGTGATCCTGGGGCTGGCCATCGGTATGATGGCGGTGGCGGTGGTGGGGGGGCTGTCCTTCCGGTACCTGATGGAAATCGAGCGGAAACAGCATCTGGTGGAGGTCGCCGATGACGTGAACAACATCATTCTCGAAATCCGGCGATACGAAAAAAACTTCCTTCTGTATGGATCGGTTCAGGATTTCAGGGAAAATCAGCTTTTTATTGCAAAAGGGATTGAAGCCATCCAGTCGCTGATTCCAGAAGTGCAGCGGCTGAGAGGCATTCCCCGGCTGAATCAAATTGAAAAAGAGTTTCTGGCGTATCGCGACACCATGGCGCAGATCGAGAAATGTCCCGATCAGAACCTGCGACTCTGTCACCGGCAGTTTGAAGAAGTACTTCGAGAACACGGCAAAAAACTGCTCGATATGTCCCATCAACTGGTCAGTTATGAGCGTCAGCGCATTCTGACCATCATCAAGTCATTAAAGAGCCAGTTGCTGATTTCCATCCTTTTGTTCATCATCACCGGGTCGTTTCTGATTGTCGTCGTAATTCAAAAAATTGTCCGACCTCTGAAGGCCATCGAACAGGCGACCCTCAGAATCGCCCGGGGAGATTTCAGTCACCTGCCGATCACCGGCACTCCGGATGAGACGCAGCAGGTGCTGGAAGCTCTGAACCGGATGATATCCGAACTCGAAAAACGGCAGGAGCAGCTTGTTCAGGCGCAGAAGCTCTCGTCTCTGGGCATTCTGACATCGGGGGTGGCGCATCAGTTGAACAATCCCCTCAACAATATCTCCACCTCCTGCCAGATTCTGCTGGAGGAATTCGGACAGGGCGATATGGATTTCAAGCGCCGGATGCTGACCAACATCGAACAGGAAGTTCATCGGGCCAGAGACACCGTGAAAGGGCTGCTGGAATTTTCACGGGATAAAGAATTCGCGCTGTCGCCCCACTCGCTCAAGGAGGTGGTGGATCGTTCCGTCCGGCTGATGTCCAGTCAGATTCCCCCGGGAATTGATGTTATCCGCGACGTGCCGAAAGATATGATCCTGAATTTAGATGCGCAGAAACTTCAGGAGGTTTTTCTGAACCTTCTGATGAACGCGGTTCAGGCCATCACGCAGCCGCCCGGCCAGATTCGGATTTCCGCAAGGCCGGATATGGAAGCCCGGCAGGCGGTCATCATGGTGGAGGACACCGGTGTAGGCATTCCGGAAGATCACTTCAACCATATTTTCGATCCTTTTTTTACCACCAAACCGGTGGGAACGGGAACCGGCATGGGGCTTTCCGTGGTGTATGGCATCATCCAGAAACATCAGGGCGTCATTTCCGTCGAAAGCAAACTGGCGGAAGGCTCCCGGTTCACCATCCGCCTGCCGTTGCAGCGGTCTGCATAAGGAGCCCCGCCATGCCGCAGCGGATACTCATTGTGGATGACGAGCCGATCGCCCGGGAGAACCTGGACTACGTGCTGCGTAAGGAGGGCTTTGCGTCCGTCTGTGTAGATAGCGGCGTCAAAGCGCTTCAGGAACTCAAAAGTGGCGAATTTGATCTCGTCATGACCGATCTGCGCATGCCCGGCATGGACGGCATGGAAGTAGTGGAGCATGTCCGCACGCATTATCCCGATACGGAGGTCATTGTCATCACCGGCTACGCCACCGTGACCAGCGCGGTTGAGGCCATGCAGAAGGGCGCTTTTTACTATCTGCCCAAACCCTATCAGATTGACGAAGTGCGGATTTTGGTGCATCAGGCGCTGGAGAAGAAATCCCTTCGGCAGGAAGTAGCGGATTTAAAAAAGCAGATTGCATCTCACCAGGGGTTTCCGCTCCTGATCGGTCAGAATCCCAAGATGGAAGCTCTGAAGGACATGATCGAGCAGATAGCGCCCACGGACTGTACGGTGCTGATTCTGGGAGAAACGGGAACCGGCAAGGAACTGGTCGCCAAGACCATTCACCGGCTGAGCGGCCGGGCCTCCAAACGGTTTCTGGCCATCAACTGCGGCGCATTCAGTGAAGACCTTCTGGCCAATGAGTTGTTCGGACATGAAAAAGAGGCGTTCACCGGCGCCAGAGGCATCCGCAAGGGGCTGTTCGAATCGGTTCAGGGCGGAACGATTCTGCTGGATGAAATCGGCGATATGCCGCTTTCCATGCAGGTCAAGCTGCTGCGCGTGCTTCAGGAAAGAACGCTCATTCGCGTGGGCGGCAGCGAAGAAATTTCCATTGATGTCCGGATACTGGCCGCCACCAACAAAGATTTACGGGCGGAGGTGGAGAAAAGCGCCTTCCGCATGGACCTTCTCTACCGTTTA
>DAIEFO010000186.1:0-1857 GCA_027325475.1 Desulfobacteraceae bacterium
AAATACCAGCGCCAGCACAATTCCCGACAGCACCAGCAGGATCATCGTCCGCTTTGTTTCCATGGCGCGAAGCCGGGTCTGGCCGTCCACCGCAACCATGTTGTTCAGATTCAGGTCAATGATCTTCTGCGCAGTATCACGGAGTTGATCCGAGCAGAGGAGCAGATGATGTCGAAAGAAGTCCAGGCGTGTCATCTCGGAATCCGGCAGCCGGAGAAGGTTTTCAAATTCCGTGTGATATGCCTTCCATTGCGCCGCCAGTCGATCCGTTAATTCCTGCTCTCCAGTAACAGTTACGTTGTGTTCCTGGAAAAAAAGATTTTTATTGAATGTATGTAAATTGGATTGGATGCCGGTCTGTGCGTTGTCAGGCGGAGTACTTCCGTGTGTTTCCCAGAGTGATGTCATGGCGATGCGATCCAGATGTTCGATCGCCCCCTTCATGGTGTAGCAAGCCACCACGCTGTCATAATTTTCCCGGAGTATCCGCTCGATAGATGTGCTGAAATCGTTTGAAGTGCGAATGCTCATCAGGCCGACTGTCAGGAGTATCCCCAACAGTCCGCAAAAGCCGATGAGTAGTTTGGTTTTAAGGCTCATGATCTTTGTTTTCCTTTCCTGCCGAAAAGGTATTCAGCAACCTTTATGCCAGTTGCAGTATTTATAAAAAATCATGAAAAATCAATAAGTAAAATAATATGATAAAGTCAAAACCGATGGACAGGATTTCAAAATTCAGGGAACAGGAGAGTAATATCTTGCAAAATGAAATGTGATGCTCTCGTAAAAAGTCGAATTTCAGACGGCTTTGTAAAAAGGCCGCAGGCAAGGCGCGCAAATCTTGAGGAGTGAGGCGTACTTATGAACGACGAAAGATGCAGCGCAACGCAGCATCCGGACTTTTTACGAAGCCGTCAAATGTGACGGCTTCGTATATCAGATGTGATACTGTTTCCGGCGCCGCCACAGCGTTACGGAATCCATTCCCAAAATCCGGGCGGCTTCATCCAGGGATTTTGTGGATGCCAGAACCCGTCGGATATGAAGTTCTTCAATTTTTTCAAGCGGTATCGGATCACCGATACAGGGAGTGTGTTCAACAGATTTCATTTTCATTGGTAAATGAGCGGCGCCAATGTTTTCGCCGCTGGAAATCAACACCGCACGTTCAATGGCGTTACGCAGTTCCCGGATATTTCCGGGCCATGGGTAAGATTGCAGAACGGGGCGTATATCTTCGGCCAGAAGCAGCGCATTTCGATGGTGCTGTCTGGCAAAAAAAACCAGTAATTTTTCCGCAATGGGCAAAATATCTTCGGGTCGTTCCCGAAGCGGCGGCATGACAAGTTCCAGAACATTCAGACGATAAAACAGATCTTCGCGAAAATTCCCCGCCGCCACAGCCGCTTCAAGATTGACGTTGGTGGCAGCCAGCACCCGGACATCCGCATTCAATGTGACGGCGTCCCCCACCCGCTCATAGGCTTTTTCCTGAAGAAACCGCAGAAGTTTGGGCTGAAGCGGCGGCGGAAGCTCGCCGATTTCATCCAGAAACAGCGTTCCGCCTTCACAGGCTGAAATCCGTCCCGGGTTGTCGCGCAATGCCCCGGTAAACGCGCCTTTAACATGCCCAAACAGTTCACTCTCCAGCAAATCCAGAGACAGAGACGGACAGGAGACAACCCCCATTGGTTTTGCCGCCCGCCGACTCCACGAATGAACAGCGCGCGCCAGAAGCGTTTTACCTGTCCCGCTTTCACCCGTAATCAGAATAGTGGCGTCACTGTCGGCCACCTGACGCGCCATCGCCAGAATTCGCTGCATGGCAGGGCTCTGGGTGATGAAATCAACATCCGG
>DAIEFO010000186.1:1954-4971 GCA_027325475.1 Desulfobacteraceae bacterium
GCGTCACTGTCGGCCACCTGACGCGCCATCGCCAGAATTCGCTGCATGGCAGGGCTCTGGGTGATGAAATCAACATCCGGGGTTTCTGTATTTAATTCTCCCTGCAGCGCTTCCACCTTCTGTTCCAACCGGCAGACGTCAGCCACCTTATTCACCAGAAGGACAACATGATCGAGTGTAAACGGTTTGGGAAGATAGTCGAACGCCCCGCGTCGCATAGCCTCCACCGCGGAATCAATGGATGCATACGCCGTAATCACGATAATTTTCATCCACGGGCAGGCAGCACAAAGATTTGAAACCAGCTCCATTCCCGATTCTGCGCCCAGCCGCAGATCAACAAACGCAAGATTGAAAAAACGCCGGTTTGATTCGCTGACAGCATCTTTTGCATTGCTGACAGAAGTCACCCGATGACCATCCACCTCCAAAGCCATTGCCAGTATTTTACGAATGTTCGGTTCATCATCCACTACCAGAATAGACAGACTTCCGGTCGTATTTTCACAGGTTGCCATTAGCGACTCCAAACAATGTCAGGATATGAAGAATCCGTTACAGGTTTTTCACAGGAGGAACCATACCATATCTAAACGATGACGCAGGGTCAAGAACATGCCGTGACGCTCTCATTCCCCGTGTGAATAGGATTGTATTTCAATGATACTGACAGTATAATCAGGCGTCGAAAGTGTTTGAAACATATGTGCTGGCCCGGTAACGGCTCAGATATACACAGGGTCCCCAATGAATACACAACCAACCTATGACGAACTGCTTGAAAAAATCCGGCGGCTCGAACAGGAAATTTTGATCGATAACCGATCTGAACTGTTTCAGAAGCGAGATGCGGCATCGTCGAAACAATTCTATGAAGCACTCCCCCTGCCATATCACTCGTTGAATGGAAATGGATACGTTCTTGAAGTTAACCAGACATGGCTGGACACGTTGGGTTATTTGAGAAAGTCCGTCATCGGACAACATTTTACCGATTTTCTGTATGGCAAGTGGAAACAGTTCTTCATCGATAATTTCCCTGATTTCAAGGCAGCCGGCAGCGTGCATGGCGTTGAACTGGTGATGGTAAAACAGAACGGTTCCAGGGTATTTACGATATTCAATGGTACAGTCGAAAGATACGCGAATGGTGACTTTAATCGGACGCATTGTATTTTTAACGATGTTACCCAACAAAAAAAAGATGATGAAGAACGGCTTCTGCTGAAGACAGTTATAGAGCAAGCCGAGGAAAATGTGCTGATTACCGACAACCGGCGCACAATCTTATATGTCAATCCTGCGTTTGAACGCTCCAGCGGTTACATTCGCGACGAATTGAAAGGGCAAAAGCTGAGATGCCTGAGAAGCGACCAGCAGGATAAAGCTTTTTACCAAACGACCAAGGATATTCTCGATCGCGGTGACGTCTGGATGGGGCTCATCGTCAACCGCGGGAAAAACGGGGTGGACTTTGAAATAGAAGGCTCCATTTCCCCCATCAGGAACACCGCAGGCGTCATCACCCATTATGTGGCCGTCGGTCGTAATATGAGCCGCTTCCGCAAGCTGGAAAGAGACCTTCAGCACGCTCAGAAACTGGATTCCATCGGCACACTGGCAGGCGGTATTGCTCATGATTTCAATAATGTATTGACCGCTATTATGGGATTCATCGAAATGGAATACATAACGGCGGTTCCTGAAAGTCAGACACGTCACAGAATGGAACGCGCACTGAAGGCCTGCCATCGTGCGCGGGATCTGATCAAGCAGATTCTAGCATTCAGCCGTCAGGACCCACAGCGCAAAACGCCGGTAAACGTCTTTCATATTGTTACAGACGCTCTGAAAATGCTTCGAGCGTCCATTCCGGCCACCATTGATATCCGCCCTCCCAAAGAAACACAACAATCTATAATCATGGGAGATTCAACCCAGATTCATCAGGTCGTCGTCAATCTTTGCATTAATGCCGCCCATGCTATGCTCGCAACCGGAGGGATACTGGATATCGATCTGAGAAATATCAAAATTGATGCAGAAACATCCTCCGAAAGCCGGAATCTCCAGCCAGGATACTACGTGCATCTGACAGTTCGCGATACCGGATACGGCATGAGCCAGGAAACGCTCAGCCGGATTTTCGAACCGTTCTATACCACCAAAGGACCTGGAGAGGGTTCCGGCATAGGATTGGCCATTGTCCGCGGCATTATCCGAAATCATGGCGGGGTTATTGTCGCCGAGAGTGAGCCCGGTAAAGGCAGCGCCTTTCATGTCTATTTTCCCAGAAGCGACGGCGCCGTTACAACCATGGATATTTCCCAAACGCAATTTCCCACCGGAAATGAACGGATATTACTGGTGGACGATGAGGAAATCATCACTGCCGTGGAAACGGACATGCTGAAGAGTCTGGGCTATGAGGTCGTTTCCGTCAACCGGAGTTCCGATGCACTGGAGAAGTTCCGTTCTCAAAGGAGCCTGTTCCACCTGGTTATCACGGATCTTACCATGCCCGGCATGACTGGCTTGGAACTGGCCACTGAGCTGCTGAAAATTAGAAACGATATTCCCATTATTCTCTGCACCGGTTTTCCAGGAGCAGGAATTCGGGAAAAAGCGTTGTCTCTAGGAATTATGGAAATCATGGTAAAACCTTTCGTACTCCAGGAAATGGCACATACGATTCGACGGATACTGGATATTCGTGATTAAAACACCTCCTCCAATACCATAAACCTTATGGATTTGGATGAACTTAAAAAGCCCTGTCAGGAATTAAATCCCAGAATCAAGGAGCTGCGCACCATCTTTCATGCCGTTTCATATCGTTTCACCATTTCAGCCCGCGGGTGATCAGCCGCAAGCCATCGAATCTTTGCGCCGGAATCTTCAGACCGGCAAAAGGGATCATGTTCTTCTGGGCGTTACAGGCTCCGGAAAGACCTTCACCATGGCCCATGTCATCGCCGTACTTGACAGGCCCACGCTGGTCATTGCGCCCAACAAGA
>DAIEFO010000187.1 GCA_027325475.1 Desulfobacteraceae bacterium
CAAATTTCCCGAAATTGCCGTAACGGAACAGCAAATCACTGCAGTCGTGGAGCGGGTGCTGCAAAACATAGTTAGCGGAAAAATCGAAGATATGTTAAAATCCTTGCTTACAGAAGCTGTCGCCCGTGAAATGGATACCATGAAATCAAATCTGCTCGAATATCTGGTGACTGCCCGTATTCGCAATCCGGATTGATTTTTTCACGTGAGGGCATGCCGTGACGGTTCACGATGCTTTTTTACATATCATGAGCCCGTAAGATGGCGTTGCTTTTTTTTCTATATGTTCTGGTAATATGCGGCGCTTTCCCGGCGCCGTGAGCATTCCTGCACGGCTGCCGATGGCAATACCGCCGATTTATCTCAGTTGAGGAGTATGTAAGATATATGGATCACCCTGATAAAGGATATGAACCCCAGGATGTTGAAAAACGCTGGTATGATTTCTGGGAAGAAAACAACCTGTTTGCTGCACTTGACAACAGTTCCGCGCCTGCCTATTCAATTGTTATCCCGCCCCCCAATGTGACGGGTGTTCTCCATATGGGGCATGCCCTGAACATAACTCTTCAGGACATCCTCTGCCGGCACTATCGCCTGAAGGGATACAACGTTTTATGGATGCCAGGAACCGACCACGCCGGCATTGCGACCCAAAACGTCGTGGAGAAGCAACTGGCGCTCAATGGGAAAACCCGGCACCAACTGGGACGTGAGAAATTTATTGAAGCGGTATGGCAATGGCGACAGAATTCCGGCAGCGCCATTATTCATCAGCTCAAACGTCTTGGCGCTTCCTGCGACTGGAAGCGGGAGCGCTTCACAATGGATGAAGGGCTTTCCCAGGCTGTCCGCAAAGTATTTGTCCAGCTCCATCAGGAAGGACTGATCTATCAGGGGGACTATATCATCAACTGGTGTCACCGGTGCCATACCGCCTTGTCGGACCTCGAAGTGGAGCATGAAGAAATTCCCGGAAATCTGTATCACATTCTATATCCATTTACCGATCAGCCAGGCGGGATCATTGTCGCCACCACCCGGCCTGAAACCATGTTCGGGGATACCGCCGTTGCAATTAACCCCGAAGACGAACGCTACAGGAGCCTGCCTTCCCATACCGTCAAACTCCCCCTCACGGAGCGTTCCCTGCCCATTATTCAGGATGAATATGTCGGCATGTCTTTCGGTACCGGAGCGCTGAAGGTAACGCCGGCACACGATCCCAACGATTTTGAAATCGGCAACCGCCATCATCTCCCCCGGCTTAAAGTCATTGACGACAATGGTCTTATGACCGAACATGCCGGTAAATTTGAAGGAATGGATCGTTTTGAATGCCGGGAAGCGGTGGTTCAGGCACTTCAGGAACAGGGACTTCTGATAAAAATCGAACCACATACGCACAATGTCGGCCATTGTTACCGCTGCAAGACCATTGTGGAGCCCAATTTGTCAAAGCAATGGTTTGTCCGGGCAAAACCACTGGCGAAAAAAGCCATCGAAGCCGTTCAAAACGGGCAGACCCGGATTTTCCCTGAAATATGGGCGGCCAATTATTTCGACTGGCTGAACAATATCCGGGACTGGTGCATTTCCCGGCAAATCTGGTGCGGCCATCAGATCCCGGCATGGACATGTGAATCCTGCCGGAAAATGACGGTAGCACTGACCGCTCCAAAGTCCTGCCCTGCCTGTGGTCATTCTGTACTGGTTCAAGAAACCGACGTTTTGGATACATGGTTCAGTTCTGCACTCTGGCCATTTTCCACGATGGGATGGCCGCAACAGACAGAGCTGCTGAAGACATTTTATCCGACATCGACGCTGGTAACCGGATTTGACATTCTTTTTTTCTGGGTAGCCCGAATGATGATGATGGGGATTCACTTCATGAAGGATGTTCCCTTCAAGGATGTGTATGTTCACGCACTCGTGCGCGATGAATCCGGAAAGAAGATGAGCAAATCCAAAGGAAACGTGATCGATCCGCTGACGATCATGGATCAGTACGGTACGGACGCCTTCAGGTTTACCCTGGCGGCGTTTGCTGCCCAGGGGCGAGATATCCGGATGTCCGAGAAACGGGTTGAAGGGTATCGCCATTTCATCAATAAACTCTGGAATGCTTCCCGTTTCGCCCTCATGCACGTGACTTCAGATATTGAATCTGTCCATCCGGACGATATGACACTGCTCAACCAATGGATACTGTCCCGCTCTCACAATGTACTCCAGACGTCTCGAGACGCCATAGAAACCTATCGTTTCAACGATGCCGCCGGAATTTTATATCAGTTCGTGTGGCATGAATTCTGCGACTGGTATCTGGAGGCCGTCAAGCCTGCTTTATACGGCAAGGAAAATGATTCTGTCCAGGCGCAGACCCGCCATATTCTCTGGTATGTTCTGAAAAACACCCTGACGGGGCTTCATCCGTTTATTCCTTTTGTAACGGAAGAAATCTGGCATATGCTGCCAGGCGCCGAAGGAAGCATCATGACCGCAACATATCATCATAGTGATATATCGGGTTTTGGCGATTATACCAATACGAACGCCGAAGAGCAGATGGCGTTTATTTTTTCCGTGATTACCGCAATCCGAAATATCCGGGGAGAAATGAATCTTTCTCCGTCGCTGAAGCTGAAGGCGCTGCTCCAGACCGATCAGACATCACTGGCGGATATCATTCACCAGCATGGAAATATCATTACGAACCTGGCCAGACTCGAAAATCTGACAGTGGAACCGGTCGGAGAAAGACCCAGAACCGCCGCAACAGCCATTGTAGAGGGTACCGCCATTTATGTACCCCTCCAGGGAATTATCGATTTAGACAAAGAAATTCAGCGGCTCGAAAAAGAAATCGGCAAACTCGACGCTGAACTGACCAGTGTATCCAGAAAATTGACCAACGAAGACTTTTTAGCCAAGGCGCCTGCAGATATCATCGAAAAAGTCCGGGAAAAATATGCCGGACTGTCTGAAAAGCACCAGCAGATCGAAACCAATCTCGACCGGATCAAGGGTTTTTTATAATGCCACCCTGCTGCAACAGGACATCATCATGATAGATTCCGTATCCCGGTTAATTGACATGGCGCTGGCTGAAGATATCAGCGTCGGCGATATCACCACAGACTATCTGGTTCCCCCGGATATGGCAGGCACAGGAGTGATTGTCGCCAAGGAAGACCTGGTGCTGGCAGGACTCGATGTAGCACTTCAGGTTTTTCAGCGGCTGGATCCACAGATACGTATGGACAGCACTTTCAAAGACGGTGACGCAGTTTCCTGCAGCGAAACCGTCCTTGAAATCAGAGGACGGCTGAATGCCCTTTTAACCGGAGAACGAACGGCTTTAAATTTTCTGCAACGCCTTTCCGGAATTGCCACGCATGTGCATTCCTATGTAACTGCCTTGAAAGCGTATCCGGTAAAACTGGTGGACACCCGGAAAACAACGCCGGGATGGCGGGTGCTTGAAAAATATGCAGTGCGCATGGGAGGTGCCGGCAACCATCGCATGGGCCTTTTCGACGGCATACTGATCAAGGATAACCACATTGCGGTATGCAGCGGAATACGACAGGCTGTGAACGCTGCAAGGAAACGGATGTCTCATTTCATGAAAATCGAAGTGGAGGTCTCCGATTTAAACGGCGTTTCAGAAGCCCTTGACCTTGGGGTGGATATCATCATGCTCGACAATATGGATGTTCCCCAAATCCGGGAAGCGGTATCTCTGATTCAGGGCCGAGCGTTGATTGAAGTTTCCGGAGGCGTCACGCTGAAAAATCTGGCAAGCCTGGCGGAAACCGGGGTGGACATCATTTCTGTGGGAGCATTGACCCATGCGGCCAGATCCGTTGATATCAGTATGCGCATTGAACAGGATATATTCGAGATAACGGACACATGATTCCGCTCAGAGATACCACGCCATCCAAAAATTATCCGATAGCCAATACTGCTATCATCGGTATCAATGTGCTGGTCTATCTGTTTTTATTAAGCCTGCCCGAAGGCGTGTTAAACCAGTTTTATTACCTGTACGGCCTGGTGCCCGCCCGTTTCTCATCACCTCAGATTTCAAGCTATTTCTCACTGGGACAGCAGCTTTTTTCGCTCGTGTCATTTATGTTCGTACATGGCGGTTTCTGGCACATTCTGGGGAATATGTGGTTTCTGTATATCTTCGGAGATAACGTCGAAGATCGTCTGGGGTCGTTTCGCTATCTGCTGTTTTATCTGCTTTGCGGACTGATATCCGGTTTTTTTCAGCTTATGGTGAATATCAATTCCAATATTCCCACCATCGGAGCCAGCGGCGCCATTGCCGGCGTGATGGGCGCCTATATTCTGCTTTATCCAAAATCCCGGATATTAACCCTGATCCCCATATTTATCATCCCGTTTTTTATAGAAATCCCCGCTTATTTCTTTCTCGGAATATGGTTTCTCATTCAATTTCTGAGCGCCGCAGGCAGCCAGACAGGCGCCGGCGGCATTGCCTGGTGGGCGCATATCGGCGGATTTATTTCCGGCATGATCCTTCTGAAGCTTTTTCATGCCTTCCCTGAAGCCGGATTTACGCAGCAGTTGCGTCAGGTTACCGAAAAGCAGAAAACCCCCAGGCTTCAGGTTATCCGGACATCCGGGACCGGCAACGACCCGCATCTTTACGGAGAAATCCAGATAACATCCCGTGAGGCATTTTCCGGAGTGAACAAGCTGGTCTCGATTCCATGGGGATTTTACAACCGAACCATGCGGGTGCAGGTGCCTCCGGGAATCAGGCAGGGTGCTGTCATCCGGCTCAGGGGAATGGGACGCCAGATGCCGGATGGTCAAAAAGGGGATTTGCTGTTAAAAGTGGTGATTCAGTGACTGATTACTGTCATACTTGATGCCATCGTAAAAAGTCGGTTTTGGGACGGCTTTGTAAAAAGTT
>DAIEFO010000188.1 GCA_027325475.1 Desulfobacteraceae bacterium
GAGACGGTGCGGAAGGTGCTGAAGCAGTATCGCGGCCGGGTGCTGCTGGCTGACGAGGTCGGCCTGGGCAAGACGATCGAAGCCGGCATGGTGCTGAAGGAATACCGGAACGCCGGCGTCAACGGCCGGATACTGGATTTCATTTTTAAAGAGTTTGCGCCCAACATCCTCCATGTCGAGGAACTGTACGGCGAAGCGGTATGCAACCATACGATTCAGCAAAAGAATATGGTCCGCTATAAATTCGTGGAGCCAGCTCTTGAAATCGCTCTGATGCCCGCTGAAGCTTACCGGAAAGAGCAAAGCGCCGCCGGCCGCGTGGCGGCGCTCAATGCGTTCCGTTGCTACCGCGGCAAACCGCACCGGATTTATCTGCCGGCCGTGTACGAACCGATACTCCGGCAAATTTACGCATCGCTGGACGACGTCCGTGATATCGCCGTATCGAGCGGCAAGGCGCCGGACGGCACGGCATCGCGCGGCGATCTGACGGTGTTCGACTTTGCCCGTGTCGCCCGGATCACCGTTCATGACATCGGAAGCGACATCGCCGCGTTTCTTTCGGATATGGAATCCCGGAGTCTTGCTCAGAATGCCGTTGTCTTGCAGGCGCGGGTCAACCTGGCGACGCCGTGGGTCGGTGACGCCGTGAACTGTCTCCGGAACATGGGATATTTTTTCGGCGGCGCGCAGCCCCGATGGTTCGACACCGATGGATTTCTGATGCAGAAGCTGCTCTGCCCGCCAGATTTTGACGATATTCAGCTTCTGACCGATTTTTCCAGACAGCTTCTGGAGTTCATCCGTGAAGACTGGCGGCGCGCCGCAGGCGGGACGCACCCATCGGGCCAAGCGTAATGAGACGGCAGACACGCCGCATCAAATAACTTCAATTTACGATGACACTTAATTGGAAGACGCCCCCATGTACAACGTTGCAGATGAACTGCTGAACCTGCAGTCAGCCGCCAGAGGCGATGACATCGCCATTTACTGCGGCAAAGAAACCCTTACCTATCACCGGCTCCGGGAAATGGCCAACCGTTTCGGAAACGTTCTCAGAGCCATTGGCCTGAAACATGGGGACAGAATCATCCTGTCGCTGCCCGATTGCCCGGACACAGTCGCCGCCTTTCTGGGAAGCATCCTGTACGGCGTATGGCCGGTTCTCGTCAGCCCCGATCTGTCTGAAAACACGTATGCGTTCATTGCGGAAGATACCGGCGCCGCCGCTGTTCTGACATCAACCGGCAGCGCGGCTTCCGGAATATGCCGGACATTACCGCTAAAAACCCTTTGCATTCAGACGCTGGAAATGGAAACGCTTCTTCGCCAGGCATCCTGTGAACTCAATCCCTGGCCTTCCCGTGAAGACGATATCGCTTTCATGCTCTACAGCTCCGGAAGCACCGGAACCCCCAAGGGCGTCCCTCACCGGCACCGGGATATCCCCGTTACCGCCGATACCTATGCCGCCGAGGTGCTGAACCTGACGGCGTCGGATATCTGCTTTTCCGCCAGCAAGCTGTTTTTTGCCTACGGACTGGGCAACAGTCTTTCATTTCCGCTGCGCTTCGGCGCTTCCGTGGTATTGTATCCCTCGAAGCCGACGCCGTCTGACATTTTCGACGTTATCGCCGCCTATCGCCCCACCGTTTTCTTCGCCGTTCCCACTGTCTATAACATGCTGCTGAAGAGTATGAACGAAACGGTTTCCATGTCCTCGCTGCGGCTTTGCGTATCCGCCGGGGAAGCGCTTCCGGCATCAACGTGGCACGAATGGAAACGGCTTACCGGGCTTGAAATCATCGACGGCATCGGCTCAACGGAAGCGCTTCACATCTTCATTTCCAACCGGCCCGGCCGGGTGTGTCCGGGAACTTCCGGAACGCTTGTCTCCGGCTATGAAGCCCGGATCGTGGACGAAACCGGATCGCCCGCGCCTTCCGGCGAGCCGGGGCATCTTCTGATCCGGGGGAAAAGCATCTCCCCCTTCTACTGGAACCGACCCGACAAAACGGGCGAAACCATGCGGGGAGACGGCTGGCTGAAAACCGGCGACATGTATATCCTCAGTGACGGCTGTTTCGCTTTTCAGGGAAGATCGGACGACATGTTCAAATCCGGCGGCCACTGGATTTCTCCGGCGCTGATCGAAGAGGCCATGCGGGAACACCCCGCCGTGGCGGAATGCGCCGTCACACAGCGAAAGCTCGAAGGGCTGGTAAAGCCGATGGCCTTTGTGATTCCCGCCGCCGGATATCAGGGGGATATCACGTTGTTCCGGGAAATCCGTGCGTTCGTTCTCCGGCGGCTTCCCGATCATATGTGTCCTGTCCAGATCGAATTTTGCACCGGTCTGCCGAAAACCGAAACGGGTAAAATCCAGCGATTTAAATTGCCGGAGAAAATACTTGACGGATAACACCGGCATCCTTCAATATGGCCGGTATCAACGCAAATGCACGTTACCGATAGCTCACAGGGAGGCATCAAAATGACGATCGCAGCAAGTGACATCACCGCCATCATGAAATCAACCGGAATAGATCCGAAAACCGTTGACGCCCTCAAAATGGATGTTCCTCTCGTACACCAGGGACTGGATTCCATCGACATGCCGGTCATCGCCGTAGCTGTTGAAAAAAAGTTCGGCATAGACCTGTCGGACGCCAACGCCGCACAGCTTAAAACCGTCAATGACTTTGCAGCATATGTAAACAAAATCCTGCAAAAAGGATAACCTTTTCACACAAACGGCATTTGTGTTGACGAATCATTCAGAAAACCGGTATGGCTCATGAAAATCAATCACGAAATTCCCGTTGAAGCCGGGCAGAAATTTCAGGTGGACGCCTTCAAAGAAGTGGACGCACCCGGGATCGCCAATTTGTTTTATACGGTTTATGGCGCGGATTATCCTTTTGAAACCTATTACATTCCGGAGAAAATCATCGCGGAGAACCGCTGCGGCAACCTTCATTCGGTAGTGGCCCGCACGCCCGGCGGCGATATCATCGCTCACGGCGCCATTTTCCGAAGTTCCGCCCCCTGCCCGAATCTATATGAACTCGGACAATACATTGTACTGAAACCTTACCGAGACTCTTTCGCCGCCTACAAAATCAACCAATATATCGCCGAAACACTGGTGAAAGCGGTCAATCCCGAGGGACTGTTCGGAGAGGCTGTCTGCAATCACACCACCACACAGAAGGCTGCCGCCCTGATCGGCATGAAAGACATGGCGCTCGAAGTGGCGCTGATGCCGTCAGAGACCTACCGGAAAGAGAAAAACGGAGCGGAAGACCGGGTGTCTTGTCTGATACAGTTCATGTCTTGTCATGACAAGCCCCTCACCGTTTTCGTCCCGCCGGCGTATCGGGAAGAAGCCGAATTCGTATTCGCTGATCCGGATTTCAGACGAACCCTGCTCGATTCAGTCGTCCCCCTCCCTCCGGATGTCACCAGCAATTATACGACGACGTCCTTCCCGTTCGCCGGTGTCGTGCGCACGAATGTCGCCACCGCCGGAAGGGATATTTCCGCAATCATCGATGAGGTTGAATGCGAGGCCGCAGCAAACGGCATGGAAGTGCTTCAATTTTTTCTGAATCTGGCCATGCCCTGGAGCGGAAAACTCGTGGATATTTTCAGGGACAGGGGATATTTTTCAGGAGGCTATATTCCCCGGTGGTTCGACACGGACGCTATTCTCATGCAGAAGAACCGGACGGCTCCGAATTTTGAGAACATCGCGCTCTATTCTTCCCGGGCCAAGAGCATAAAAGCGTTTGTGCAGTCAGACTGGACGCAAAGCGAAAAACGCCGCGGCATCACATCCCCATGAACACGGAAACATGCCGCAACGCCGCATGCGGGCTTTTTACGAAATTGTCAAATCATAAAACCATGTTCAAGGAGAACCCATGGCTGAAAAATATATCAGTACCCGCAACTTGAAATTTCTGCTGTATGACGTCTTCGACGCGACGTCACTGACCCGTCACCCATACTTTAAACAACACAACCGGAAAATGTTCGACATGGTGCTCGACGCGGCCGTGAAACTGTCCGGCAGTCTGCTGCATCCGGTTTTTGAGGAAATGGACAGAAAGTCTCCGGAACTGGTGAACGGCCAGGTGAAAGTGCATCCGGTGGTTCGGGAGGTGATGAAGGAATTCGGCCAGGGAGGCTGGATCGCCGCCACATTTCCCTCGGAATATGACGGCGAACAGCTCCCCAGCCTTATCGCCAACGCCTGCTGCATGATATTTTCCGCTGCGAACTATTCCGCCAGCGTATATCCGGGGCTGACGTCGGGCGCGGCCAGATTGATTCTCTCCTTCGGCGATGACGCCCTGAAAAACACCTATCTGCCGCCCATGCTTTCCGGAAAATGGCAGGGCACCATGGCGCTGACCGAACCTCAGGCCGGCAGCTCCCTGACGGACATCGTCACCACGGCCTCCCCCGCCTCAGGCGACCATTACCTCATCCGCGGCCGCAAGACCTTTATTTCCGCCGGCGATCACGACGGGGTGGAGAATGTCGTCCATCTGATGCTGGCGCGAATCGAAGGCGCTCCGGCCGGTGCAAAAGGGATTTCCCTGTTCGTGGTTCCCAAATTGCGTCCGGACGCGGATGGAGCGCTGACACCCAATGATGTCACCGTCAGTCAGATATTCCATAAGATGGGATATCGGGGCGCGCCCATCACCGAGCTGAGCATCGGCGACAGGAACGACTGCCAGGGATATCTGATCGGCGAACCCCACAAGGGGCTTGGATACATGTTCCAGATGATGAATGAAGAACGCATCGGCGTCGGTATCGGCGCGGCGTCCATCGCGTCCGCGGCCTACCATGCCGCGTTGAACTACGCCGGCAGCCGCTGCCAGGGGCGCAATGTCGCCGCCAAGGACC
>DAIEFO010000189.1 GCA_027325475.1 Desulfobacteraceae bacterium
CGTCTTTGGTTTCAACCGATATATACGCCAGCTCCTTCGGGATGATGGATTGAATTTCCTCAAGCATCAGACGTGTCTGATATTTTCCGGAAAAGCTTATCCGTGTGACGGACTCGCTGAGGATGGCGGCGATAATGCCGGATAGACGATCTTCTTCTCTGTCGTTCAATCTGGCGAAAAGAAGGCTGGCGACGCCGGTGGTGGTCAGCATCAGCAGCAGGACGATTGCGCCGAAACTCAGGGCAAGCTTTCTATCAACATATCCTGTTCCCATCGAGTCTTTTTTCATTGCGGCGTTGTTTCCCTCCGGCGATTGATTGCTTGATGTTCTCGTAACAAGTCGAAATTCGGACGGCTTCGTAAAAACTCCGCAGGCAAGGCGCGCAAATCCTGAGGAATGAAGCGTATTTGTGGTACGCTGCAATGACGAAGGATGCGGTGCAACGCAGCGTGCGGAGTTTTTACGAAGCCGTCATTGCTTCACGATGCGTATCGTACCAAGCCATTCCGGCTGATGGCTTTTCCACGGCTTTTTGAATGCGGCAGGGATGGGGCCCTGCCATCCAGGATAAAGATCGAGGGTCTCCCGTGTGACCGGGAATACCGGTACAAGCGCGTAGTATGGCGGCTTGCCGCCGGTCAGCAGCGCATATGCCGCTTTCATTGCTTCGGCTCCGAGCGGACCGCAGAACTGTGCCGAGTCTATCACGGTCAGACGTTTGGCCCTGATATTTTCCACCGATGCGGGATCGCCGTCAATGGTGGCTGCCATGATTTCGTTGCGGCCTGCTGCTGAAAGTTCCTTGACTACGGACAGACCACCGCCGTCATTCACTGTGAATATAGCGTCAATACTGCCGGCCTTCGGGAAATCATGCAGGATATTTTCGGCAGCCTTACGTCCGCCGGCAGGTTCGACCGCGGTATAGGATTTCAGAATCTTGTACCGGACATCGGATTCCTGCAGGGCGTCTAAAAACCCGTTGACCCGCTCGACGGTGGATGAAACGTGTGGATATTCCACCAATACAAGGCGCATTTCCCTGCCTTTGCTGAAACGGGATGCGATGTATTCCCCGTCGAGGTATCCGGCCTGATAATTGTCGGAGGTCCGATACGCGGCAAGATGTCCTCCGTTGATGTACTGATCGTAGGCGACAACCGGAATGCCCGCCTTATTGGCGGCCTTGAGCGGTTCTGCCAGAGCGGCGTTGTCTGTGGGCTGGACGATGATGATATCCACACGACTTGTCACCAGTTCGGTCATTTGCCGTATCTGGTTTTCGATGCCGGCTCCGCCGTCGCCTGCCACATGTTCTTCAAGTTTCACAGTGGCCTTATCAGCCATTGCGGCCGCTTTGTTCAGGCTTTCTGCTTCGGCTTCCAGCCCTGTTCGCATGGCGACCTGACCGGGAATGTTCATGGACCAGTAGAGAACGCCCACCTTAAATTCCCGGGCGTTGGCCGGTGCTGCAAACAATACCAGTACGACGGTCAAAAAACACCATCCGGGGATTCTGACTTTCATGAAAAACCGCCATCTGCGTTCAATTATCGTCATCATGAATTCTCCTGTGGCATTGGGAGGTGAGATATAGTTTGAGCGGTTACGGCCCGTGTTTTAACTCTCCGCCGGGAGAGGACGTCCATGCAAAACTCCCTTCATAACAAGTTCAGGATATAGCTGAAAATCGTTTCCGGAAGTTTTTCAGCAATAACAAAGCCATTCAGTGTGGTCAAGGGTAAAGTATGAAACTGAAGCAGACCCGTCAGTGAATCCGGTTGTTCTGCCAAGAGTTCTGCATCTGGTCATGTATTTCTAACAGAATTCTAATGTTCCGTGAATTATCGGGTATTACAGTGCATTTCATATCTGCTGGTCTATAGTCCATGATATCAAAAAGGAATTTCAGATGAAAAAAATGACTCTCAGAAAAGAAATTGTAGCCTATGGAGATGACGCCCGTCATGTTCTCAAATATGTAACAGAAGGAATATCCAGTTCAGAGCCCCCGGTTTCAACAGATGTTCTGATTGACTTCGTAAAACTGCGTAAACTGAAAATCAGTCTCAAAAAACAATCCGGCCAGATTTTTCTGAAATGTAAGATGAAGTACCTCGCCGATGATTCGGATGGCATCCTTCGGGATGTGATCATTTCTCAGAACAGGGATGCACCCGGCTTCAAGGCGTTGAAAAAACGGATGGACAAAAGTTTCAAGACCATCGGTGAAAGGCTGGAAAACGGAGGGCTTCCTTCGAACATTGAAGTGGAACTGTTCTGTTCGAATGCGCAGCAGATGACCACATTTGCCGGTCATGGGGACAGCATGTATCCGGAGTTCCTTCAGGTTATCCATGAGTTTCAGGAAGCTTTTCACCGATCCGATCTCGATGAATGTCTGTCGCTGTACGCCCGGATATCCGCCATAAAGAAAAGCTGTCACCATAATGAATAACGATATGAACGCATCAGAACCGCCATTCGATACTGTGCAACGTGACAGGGATTCCGCCGCATCGCCATGTATTTCTTCTGTTTCCAGACGGTTTACAGCGGAAATTACGGAAAACGATGATGCCGTATTCCAAAAAATCACCCGCACTGCCCTGTCATCCGAACAGACGCAGCAGATTCTTACACCACCATTTATCCGTTCCGGGCAGAAAAATGTCCTGGCGGTTCACTGGCACCCGGAGTTCATCCCGATGGAGCTTATTGAAAAACGAATCTATGCCATGTTTCCGGATATGGAGAGCGAACTGATCATACCGACGCAGCATAACGAGCTGATGACAGTTCAGGAACACACCGGTGTGGAGGTGGATGCATATTCACGGGGGTTCAACCAGAAGGTTCAGTTGCTGCTTCATTTCAATAAAACCCGTGTGGAAAATGCGCATATCCTGAAATCCATGTTGAAACACACGCGCGCATATCGCCTGATTCAATTGCAGGACTTTATCCATACCCTGGTCAAACCTCTTGAAAAACGCATTCAGCAGGCTGTCCGGGAAACCGGGGCATCCGGGGATATCGTTTCCTTTGTCTGCGCTCAGGCCAAAAAGATACAGCAACTGATGGAGCAGTATGCCGGCCAGGTTCATGAAGATATGTTCAAGAACAAGCTGCTCCGGAACTTTATTGACGAATTGCGACCGGAATACGGCGATGCCTGGATTATCCGGGCGCAGACTTTTCTGTACGCGGTCAAACAGATTGTCAAGGCGCATTTTCCCCTGCGGTATTTTTACAGAACCTCTGAAGTGATCGAAGAAGCGCGTGCCCTGGGCGGCTGTATCGTCATCCCCCATCCCGAACAGTTCTGGCCCATTCTGCTGGCCGACTACGATGTGGATGGCTATGAAGTATGGAATCCGCAGTCCCGCAGATATACGGAATTTTTAATTTCGGTCATAAGCCGGAAAAATCATCAGTCCGTGCAGCGTGAAAGAAAATTACTGCTGTTCATGGGAGATGACACCCATATGAGTGAGAAAATCCGTGATCCGGATAAACAGGACCGGGAAAAATCCAGCCGTGAAATCGGATTTCAGCCGGCATGGGATGACATGTACATCCGCAAAGCGCTGATCGTCGCCAGCGTGAACCGCAGACAGGTTATTGAAGAATACAGGGGGCGCCTCGATGAATGACGGATGTGCGGAATACGGGATAAACAGAGATGCTCCGCCCCTTGCCCATTATCCGGACAGGAGATTGAACATGCCAGAGTCTGATAAATTTGATCATGAATCCATTCAGGACAAGCAAAGCATCCGGGCATTCTTTAATGTTTTGATCGAAGGCCTGGAAAAAGGAAATATTGAATTATCTTCCGAGGATGACAACGTCCTGTTGACCCCTGCGGAACTGATTCATTTTTCCGTCAAAACCAAAAAAAAAGACGGCAGATCCAGGATGTCCATCAAGCTGACATGGAAAGATTCTCAGCTTGAAATGTATCGGGGAAAAAGCAATGTCATTCATATCTCGTCCTGAAATCGCCTCGAAACTGGAAGAAATCAGGGAAAACTTCAGATTTCTGACAGTTGAAATTTCCGGTCAGGTTCAGGCGACATCGGATCTTCTGGCCGCGCCCAGCCATAAGATTTTTAACAGGATATGTTCCCGGGATGATTACATAGACAATCTGAAGACAACCATTGAAAATGCGTGTTTTTCACGGATTCACGGCACGGATTCCCTGGACAGGGAGATTATCAATGTCATTCGCTCCATCCATATCATTTGCGTCAACCTGGAAAGAATCGCCGATTTCTGTGTCAACACGGTCCGCCAGGTGGAATACCTGTCGGACCCAGCGTTTATTCAGCGATTTGAGTATGGCGCCATGATTCAGGAAATTCAGCGCAATATCTCCTGTATCATTCCCGTGTTCGAAGAACGCAGCCTCTCCGGCGCACTTGATATCTGCCGCTCGGAATTTATTCTGGATACGCTCTATAAAAATGAATTTGATCGCATTATGATGGAGCTGGATACCGGCAGGTCCACGCGCGATCTGGTAACAACGCTTTTTATTTTCAGATATCTGGAAAGAATCGGAGATTCCCTCCTGAACATCGGAGAGGCGCTCCTGTTTGTGATTCTGGGAGAAAAAATCAAGATACACCAGTTTGAAGCCCTGCAAAAAACGCTGTCAGCATCCGGTTATGAAGGGGAACTTTCTGAAATTGATCTTAAATCCATCTGGGGATCACGCTCAGGATGCCGCATCAGCCTGATCGCTCAAAAGCACAGGAGTCAGGAGAAATCCCGGGGAATTTTCAAGGAAGGCAATCCGGAGAAAATCCGGAAAGAAAAGGTCAGCCTGGAACAGTGGGAAAATCTGTATCCCGGCTTGACGCCCCGCATCTTCGGTTATCATGAGGACCATGACATTGCTTCTCTGCTGGT
>DAIEFO010000018.1 GCA_027325475.1 Desulfobacteraceae bacterium
TTATCTTCCCCGGTGGCTTCCGCTGGTGTTTCTGAGCAGACGCAGTCTTCCCCGCTGGCTGGTTCAGTGGCTCGATCTGATCCCTGCTGCGATTCTGGGAGCACTGCTGATGCCGGAGCTGATTATCACAGGTCCGCCCAGACATGTGGAATGGCTGAAACCAGAACTTCTGGCCGCCATTCCAACATTTATCGTTGCCGCGATCACCCGTTCACTTGGCTGGACAGTGGTTGTCGGCATGACCACGTTCGGCATACTACAAAAATGGATTTATTAAAAGGAGCGCTTATGACGCATCATCACGATCACAACCATCACTCTCACGACCATATTGACGACGGCGACCATGACCACAACCACTCCCATGGCCACAGCCATGCTCATGAAATTCAGAGCGAAATGTCTTTCGAAGAAAAAGTGGTCCGGCTTCTGGAACACTGGATACAGCACAACGATGACCATGCCGGAACCTATCGAAGCTGGGCGGAAAGAGCCAGGGAACAACATATGGAAGATGTAGCGGCAGTAATGATGGAAGCTGCCAGCATGACGCTTGATATCAACAGAAAATTTGAAGAAGCCCTGACGACCCTGACGCCGGCTCAGCCCTCCTGATTTTGCTTGCTCAGGGAACCATCTCCCACGTGAATATGGATTCTTGGGAAAGCAGCCTGCACATACGGGCAACGCGGACAGGTTCGGTATGCAGCACATTCATCAGCGCCATGCTGAGTCCGGATGCCGCCAACATCGGCAGATAGACCTGCTCGGCCAGATGCTTCCGGGCGGATGCCTGGGCGCCTGCCGCCAGATTGGAAAGCCCGGCGATGGTGCGCACCGAAACTCCCAGCAGGTCCGGAAGCGTGCGGATGACGGTGAGAACTTCTCTGGCCTGAAACAATCCGTCCTGCCACGACAGCGGCGCCACCACCGGATCCATGATGATACGATCCGGCTCAATGCCGGCCTCCCTGCACTTCTGATACAGAGAAACAGCCACCTCCAGCCGGCCCGCACTGTCCGGCGGAACGTGGCCATTGGGATACAGCAGGTAACAGATCAGATCACAGGCGTATGCCCTGGCCAGCGGCAGTATCTGTTCAAGCTTAAAAGGCTCCAGAGATATCCCGTTAAGCGTCACGGGATTTTTGCTTGCAGCCAGACCGGCTTTGAGGGCCTTGGGATTGGATGTGTCGATGATAACCGGAAGGCGGGTAACATCCTGAACCGCTTCCACCATAAACGTCATTTGAGATTCCGGATTCCGGTAAAGCGGCCCGGAATTGATATCAATGCCTTCCGCACCGGCATTCTCACAGCGTTTTACCATATCCTGAAGGGGCGCCGGATTTTTCTGCATCACCGCATCCGCAATGGATTTTTGTGTGATTCTCAAATTGTCTGCAATGATTTTCATGAATGCCGCTTTCGATAAGCACAAAAAATGTCATTTTTCGATACCGGTTCTGGCCTGAACCCCCTGGTCATAATAGTGCTTGACGCACTTCATCTCGGTCACCAGATCCGCTTTTTCGATGATCTCCGGAGCCGCGCCCCGTCCGGTAATCACCAGCTCGACCGTTTCCGGCTTGATCGCGATCAGTTTCAAAATATCATCCACTGAAAAAAGGCCGCACATGATCGCCACATTGGCTTCCTCCAGAATCACCACCGGGTGCTGGCCCGCCGTCAGAATGGCACGGACTTTTTCGAGCCCTTTTGCCGCAGCAGCAATATCCTCATCAGAAGGTTTCCCCTTGATGAATCGGCCAAGCCCGAACTGCTCTACCGTAATCACATCCGAAAAACGCTGCAACGCCTTGATTTCACTGTAATCACCCATTTTGATGAACTGGGCGATATAGACGTTGAGACCGGCTCCGGCGGCTCTGATGGAAAGGCCCAGTGCCGCCGTAGTTTTACCTTTTCCGTCTCCTGTATAAACCTGAACATAACCTTTCATATATAAGTCCTGTGTAACAAAAACGCTTTCATCTCTTACCGGGAGAAATGCGCTTCCATCATGAATTCAGACCTGAACGATCTGAGAAAAGCAGATGCGCTCTATCGTTTATAATTCTATCCGGGTTCCCAGCAGTTTCAAAAATCCGGCAATCCATGCCGGATGTGCCGGCCACGCCGGAGCGGTGACAAGATTTCCGTCTGTAAACGCCTGATCCACCGGAATTTCCATATATTGCCCGCCGGCCATCGTGATATCTGGCCCTACAGCCGGATATGCCGTGCATTTCCGGCCCTTCAGAACACCGGCGGCAACCAGTATCTGCGGTCCGTGGCAGATGGCGGCAATGGGTTTCTGCGCTTCGGCGAAATGGCGCACGATCTCAATGACTCTCGGATTCAGACGAATATACTCCGGAGCCCTTCCTCCAGGAATCACCAGCGCGTCGTAGGTATCAAACGCGATGGCGTCAAAATCGGCGTTCAGTGAGAAATTATGGCCGGGTTTTTCGCTGTACGTCTGATCGCCTTCAAAATCATGAATGGCGGTGCGGATCTGATCCCCGGATTTTTTTCCGGGACAGACGGCATGCACCACATGACCTGTCATCAAAAGGGCCTGAAAAGGAACCATCACTTCGTAATCTTCAACAAAGTCTCCTGCAAGCATCAGAATTTTTTTTGCTCCCATGTGCCAAACCTCCTTGTGGATACTTTTAAACAGTCACAATCCGCGTTTTTTTAACCTTCGCTCCAATCCTCTCCCTCTATAGGGAGTAAAAAAAGAGCGCGGGGCATATCTGAGTGAACGGCATCGTCAATTTCATCATATCCATCCACTATCAGCCGATAGATAGTCATTCTATACAGAGTCCGACATGCTTATCAACTGATTTTTCCCGTTTTCATGTCGGGGAAACTGGAAGATATTCTGAAACGGCCCCTCATTAAAAACTTCATAGCCATCTGTCAAAAAGGGCAGTAATGCTCTCTTTCTGCGAGAGGTTGCCTGGAAAATATGGAATCCGAACCATATCGGATCGGAAACGACACCATGCGTTGCCGGATGAAGCCGAGATAGAATGCCCTGCCTTTTTTTATTGGTTCACCAGAAATCTGCCGATATCAGTGTCAAACAATACGGCCAGTTTTTGAGCCATTTTCAGACTTACCCGTCTGGAACCTCTTTCCATATTTGAAACGTGCTGTTTTGGGATACCGCCAAGCTTTGCCCCAAGTTCTTCTTGAGTCCATCCTCTCTTTCCCCGATGCGCTCGAATAAAATCCCCTGGTTTCATGCCTGCTTTTATAGTTTTGTACCATTCGGTTTCAAATATATTTACCGGAATTTCGTCATCAATAATTTCAAAATTGCTTCCATATTCCTTCCTCAAAAGATTAAGAACGCTGTCTGAAATCATTCCCTTGATAGTGATTTCAATATGGGGCATTTTCACGACTGCCTGCATAATACACCTCTATGTTTATGGAGTACTTTTCACATGTCCAGCACGCTACCCATTTATGAGACAGATGGCAGTGATAGGAGTTTTCCCCCAACTTGCTGTAATTCTGCCAGTCCGAT
Organism: Desulfobacteraceae bacterium; assembly: GCA_027325475.1. Classification (GTDB taxonomy): domain Bacteria; phylum Desulfobacterota; class Desulfobacteria; order Desulfobacterales; family Desulfatirhabdiaceae; genus RAAP-1. Next base: position 3,548 of record DAIEFO010000018.1, read on the forward strand.
CTTACAGGCCCCGAAGCTTTCAGGTCATCAACCAATAGCGCCATTTGATTTTGGACACTATCCGGCATGGATTTAATATTCTTCAAGACCCTGTTTCTGATAGTGACTTTGTACATTTGAGCACACAAATAACCAATTACTGGTTATTTGTCAACCTGACTTCCCTGTCCTTTCAGGCAGGATCGGTTGTTGAATAGTTACAAAACTTCTTGACAAGCCTGTCTGTCAATGGCATAAAGTTTCCCTAACGTCCGGTCGGTAGAATTTTAAAGGTTTCCATAAGACACGGGAAATCCGTATCGGTTTCACATCGAGGAGCTTTCTGTCAATGAACAACATGAAAGAGACTATCCGATCGGTTTCGGTCGAGCTGTTTTTTAAAAAAGGCTATTTCGCCACCAGTATCAGCGACATCGCTAACGGATGCGGTATTCAGAAGGCCAGCATCTATCATCATTACGCGAGCAAGGAGGAACTGCTGTTCAGCATCCTCAAGGGAACCATGGATGATCTGACGGACTGCCTGAAAGCCAGTCTGGCGAATTCCGATAATGTGGAACAACAAATGCGCGCCGCCGTAAGAAGCCATGTACGTTTTCACCTGGAACGCCAGAAAGAAACGTTTATCGCCAACAGTGAACTCCGCGGCCTGACATCGGAACACCATAAAATCATTGTGCAAAAACGAAATGAATACGAACGCATTTTCCAGAATCTCATCCATGAAGGCAGTGAAAAAGGCGTTTTTTCCAAAGGAGACGTCAAGATTCTTTCTTATGCCATTTTAACCTTGTGTACGGCAGGCGCCACATGGTTCAAGCCCGATGGACGCCTTCCCATCGAGGAAATCGCCGCCATTTACGATGGGTTCATCATCAGTGGGTTGAAGCAGAACATTTGAAATGACTTCATCCTATGAGAAATATCGACTTTTACGAGATGAAAGGAGACAGCATTGGATTTCGATTTAACCAAAGAACAGGAAATGATCCGGAAAGAAGTCCGAAAATTCGCCCAGAGTGAAATCGCTCCGGTAGCGCTGGAACTGGATGAAAAAGAGGAGTTTTCCGCAGCACTGACCCGAAAGATGGGTGAGATGGGGCTTTTTGGCATGTTCGTGTCCGAAAAATATGATGGACAGGGCATGGATTACCTTTCCTATATTATCGCGGTTGAGGAAATCGCCCGAGTGGACGGCTCACAGGCCGCAACGGTTGCGGCCGGAAACTCTCTGGGCATCGGCCCCCTGTATTATTTCGGAACCGAAGAGCAGAAGAAAAAATATCTGCCGCCGCTCTGCCGGGGAGAAGCCCTGTGGGGATTCGGGCTTACCGAACCAACGGCCGGTTCCGACGCCGGCGGCAGTAAAACCACGGCTGTCAAAGACGGCAACGAATGGGTGCTGAATGGCTCCAAAATCTTCATCACCAACGCCGCCTGCGAAATGAGCCTGGGAGTGACGGTACAGGCCATTACCGGCACGCTCCCCAACGGCAAGCCCGAATATACCTGCTTTATCGTGGAGCATGGAATGAAAGGCTTCAAGGCAGTTCCCATGCACAAAAAGATGATGTGGCGGGCTTCCAATACCGCGGAGCTCTATTTTGACCAGGTACGAATTCCTGAAAGCAATATCCTGGGCAAACCCGGAGACGGTTTTCACCAGATGCTCAAAACCCTGGATGGCGGCAGGCTTTCCATCGGCGCCATGGGCCTGGGCGGCGCGCAGGGCGCCTATGAAATGGCGCTGAAATACGCTAAAGAACGCAAACAGTTCGGGCTGTCTATCAGCAAATTTCAGGCTATCGCGTTCAAGCTGGCGGACTGCGCCATTGAGATTGAATGCGCCAGAAACCTGATGTACAAAGCGTGCTGGCTGAGAAACAACAAGCGTCCGTTCGAAAAAGAAGCCGCCATGGCCAAACTCTACTGCTCGGAACTCATGGGGCGGGTGGTCAATCACGCCGTTCAGATTCACGGCGGATACGGCCTGATGAAAGAATACCAGGTGGAACGGTTTTACAGAGATCAGAAACTTCTGGATATCGGCGAAGGCACTTCCGAAGTTCAGAGAATTGTCATTTCCCGGCATATTGGGTGCTGACACTATCCATTTGACGCTATCTATTTGGAGATCATCATGAGTGACACTGTACTTCTGGCCGAAGAGCGGCAGCAGGTAGCCATACTGACATTAAACCGTCCCCAGATCATGAATTCTTTCAACTTCGAGCTGTTGCGCGCCTTGAAGGAGAAGATCGATGCCGTCCGGTTCAAACCGGATGTCCGGGTTGTGATTATCACCGGCGCAGGAGAAAAAGCCTTTTGTGCGGGCGCGGATCTCAAGGAACGCGCCACCCTCAGCCCAATGCAGGTCAAGGAATTCATTTTCACGATCCGCAACCTGTTCACATCCATTGAACAGCTCAACAAGCCCGTCATTGCCGCGGTCAACGGCATCGCCCTGGGTGGCGGCACGGAACTGGCGCTGGCCTGCGACATCCGGATCGCTGCAGAAACCGCTTCCATGGGTCTTACCGAAACCCGTCTGGCCATCATCCCAGGCGCCGGTGGCACCCAGCGGCTTCCCCGCCTGGTGGGCCGCGGCAAAGCCAAAGAACTGATTTTTACGGGTCGCCGGGTGGATGCCCGGGAAGCGCTGTCCATAGGTCTGGTGAATCAGGTGTGCGACAGAGAACATCTGCTGGATGAATGCCTGAAAATGGCGTCCATGATGTGCGAAACCGGCCCCATTGCCATCGAACAGGCCAAATACGCCATTAACCACGGTCTTGAAACCGATCTGGCCACGGGTCTTGCCATTGAATCCAACGCCTATTGGGTGACCATTCCGACCCGCGACCGCCTGGAAGGACTTGCAGCATTCCGTGAAAAACGCAAACCCGTTTATACCGGTGAATAAAAAGATCCAGCAAAAAGAGGATATGAGAATGAATACAAACGGAATTTTCTGGGAAAATGAAGAAAAGAAGCTTGATGAACGGGTACATGAAGCCACCTGGCCGGGTGGACAAAAAGCGGTTGACCGGCTGGCGAAACAAGGAAAGCGTCCGGCCAGAGACCTGATTCAGGAGCTGATCGATCCGGAAACCTGTTTTTTTGAACTGAGCCGCATCGCCGGGTTTGGCGTCCATTATCCGGGCGGCATCGATGATGTTCCTTGCGCCGGCGTTATTACCGGCATTGGAAAAATCAATGGCAACTGGACCATGATCATCGCCAATGACAGCCGGGTCAAGGCGGGCACTTATTTCCCCATCACCCTCAAAAAACACATTCGGGCACAGGCCATCGCCGAACAGTGCGGATTGAACTGCGTCTATATCGCCGATTCCGGCGGCGCCTTTCTGCCTATGCAGGCCGATGTTTTTCCGGATGACGGTCATTTCGGCTCCATGTTTTACAATATGGCGCGCATGTCGGCCAAAGGGCTGAAGCAGATCACCATGAGCACCGGCGGCAATACGGCCGGCGGCGCTTATATCGTATTTATGGCCTGTCAGTCCGTCATGATCGACCGGATGTCCTATTCCTTTCTGGGAGGCCCGCCTCTGGTGAAAATGGCGACCGGCGAAGAAATCTCCGCCGAAGATCTGGGCGGTGCCCGGGTTCACACCCACATATCGGGCGGGGCTGATCATTTTTGTGCAGACCAGTCTGAAGCTGTGCTGCGGGTGCGAGAAATTCTCGCACTGGAGCCGCCACAGGAAATACACTCTCACCGATACGCCGAAGCGCCGCCGGTGGTTTCACCGGAAACCATTTATGATCTCATGCCCGCCGCCACGCATCAGGGAATCGATGGCCGTAAAGTGCTGGAAGCCATCTGCGACGACAGTTATTTCATCGAATACAAACAGCATTACGCCCCGGGCCGGGGAGACAACTTGCTGACCGGTAAGATCCGCATCAAGGGAATCCCTGTAGGGGTGATCGCCTCCAATGCCGTCGGCATCATTTTCGCGGAAGCCGCCCGAAAGGCCTCCGAATGGATTGTCCGGTGTTCCCAGGAAAAAATTCCGCTGCTCTTTCTCCAGAACGCGCCTGGATATATGGTCGGATCGGAATCCGAGCATCAGGGCATCGGCAAATATGGTTCCGACATGGTGCGGGCCGTCTCCTGCGCTCAGGTGCCGCGGATTCAACTGGTCATCGGCCCGGACAACGGCGCCGCCAACTATGGCATGTGCGGACGTGCGTATCGTCCCCATTTTCTGTTCTCCACCATGCGGGCGCGCACCGGCGTGATGAGCGGCAGAAGCGCTGCCGGCGTCCTTCTCTCCATCGAGGAAAAAAACCGGGAAGCCAAGGGTAAACCCATGAGCGATGCTGAAAAGCAGGCGTTCCGTGAAAAAATGATTGAAAAATACGACGGGGAAGCCCATCCTTTTTACTGTGGTTCCCGATTGTTGACAGACCGCGTCCTCAAATTTTCAGAAATCCGGGACTGGCTGGCAATGGCGTTTGAAGTCAGCCTGCTGCGTCCCATCGGCGAACCATCTTTTGGCAACTTCAGATTTTAACAAAAAATATATCAAACGGGGTCGCATCTGCACTCCCGGACTTGACAAGGAGACACCACCCTATGACAGAATATGATTACTGGAAGATTTTCCCCAGAATGCCCCGCAAGGTCAATATCGGCGATATCACTATCCGGGACGGATTCCAGCATGAAGAAAAATTTGTTTCCACAGCCGCCAAGAAATACTACCTCGAGGAACTGATTTTTGCCGGGTGCCGCGACATCGAAGTGACCAACCTCGGCAATCCCTTCCTGATGCCCCAGTTCCGGGATGCGGAAGAACTGCTGACCCATCTGCGCAGCGACAAGTTCAAACAGAAATGCGAACGCAAGGGCATTCGTTATGAAGACATCTGTCTGACCTGCATCACCATCCGCGAAAGCGCGGTGGATCGGGCCATCAAGCTCAAAGACAAAGGGATTGGGCCGGATCGGGTATTGATGATGGTTTCCACCGAAGAAGAACATCATTTCGCCAATTCCGGAACGACGCTTCCCGATTACTGGGCCGAAGCCGAGCGGTGTATCAAAAAATGCACGAATGCGGGCATTCAGATGTGCGGCACGGTCAGTACCATCTGGGGAAGCCCCATCGGCGGCGCTACCGACATGAAAGATGCGGTGGAATTCACCAAACGGTGGCTTGAAATCGGCGCTCATGATGTCGAACATGCCGATCATGACGGCAGCGCGTCGGCGCCGGATGTCTATCGCTATTTTTCCATGATTCTGGATGAGATTCCGGATACGCGCCTGCATATCGCCCATTTTCACGAAACCAAGCGGGTCGCATCTGCATCGGTTCTAGCCGCGCTTCAGGCCGGCATCACCCATTTTGAGGCGACGCTGGGCGGTCTGGGAGGACAACCCGCTAATTTCCTGGATGACTGTCCGGTCAAAGGAACCGGTGACTATTATTACGACGACCCCCGGTACGTGGGGCTGGTCACACTTGAAGACACGCTGGTGCAGATTGATGAAATGGGCATTGAACACGGCTATGATGTGGATCGTGTCCTGAAGCTCGGCAGACAGATGGAACGCACCATTGGACGCAGACTCCGTTCCGAAGCCATTTTAAACGGCAGAACCCTGAAGGAAGGACATCCCAAATACGCCCGTCCCGGTTTAGCCAAACTTAAAACAAAACTTGGCGAAGAACCTGGACAGAAACTGCCCAAAGGCTGGAGCACCAAAGCCACGCTGAAACTGTAAGCACACTGTCCCGGATAGACCCGTATTTTTACTACAGGAGCAAAAACAATATGGAAACAACAGATCAGATACCTCACATCAATGTGGATTATTTTTCAGAACTGACCGGCGATATTTCAGATTCCGGCCGGAAGGGTGTGGATGAAATCGGCAACCGGATAAAAGTCCTGAGAGAGGAAAAAGGAATTTCCATCGAAGAGCTTTCCGCCAGAACCGGTTTTGATGCGGATTTACTGGCAAAAATTGAAAACAGCGACATTTATCCCCAACTGGGGACCATTATAAAACTGTCCAAATCTCTGGACGCCGCGTTTGGCCAGTTGCTTTCCGGAACCGGCGACAAACCGTATGCCATTACCCGGCTGAAGGATCAGAAAACTATCTTCAGATCCACATCGCAAAAAGGCGGAAAACATGTGTATTCCTATAAAAGCCTTGCGCCTGAAGTCAAGGGACGGAGCATGGAGCCGTTGATGGTGACGCTTGAAGAAAGCCCCGAAAGAGAGGTTTCCAGGCATGACGGTGAAGAGTTCGTCTATGTACTCAACGGACAGGTGCTGCTGCAAATCGGCGAGGATCGTTTTGAACTGGCGCCTGGTGACAGCGCTTACTATCTGTCCAACACGCCGCACTGGATCGGCGCCAAAAGCGGGAAGGCCACCATACTGGCTGTCATTTACGGAAAATAAAAAAACCCGCAGCCCGCTGTCGGCCGCTTCAGAGCCGATGGCAACCGTCTGAAAAATCGCCTGCTTGCCGCCGGGCAGCCGGAAAAATGGGAGATACATTATGGGTAAATTATTGTGGAAGCCTTCGCAGGCCCAGATTCAGCAGAGCAACATGTATCGCTTCATGACAGAAGTGAATCAAACGTATGGCGTCAATTTTTCAGAATTTCCGGAACTCTGGCAGTGGTCGGTGGACAACATTTCAGAATTCTGGAAAGAGATGTGGCGTTTTGCCGCAATCAAGGCATCAGCACCCTTTCTCACAGTGATTGACGACGCCCATAAGATGCCGGGCGCAAAATGGTTTGAAGGCGCTCGCCTCAATTTCGCCGAGAATCTGCTCCGGTATCGGGATGATCAGGTGGCGCTGATTTTCAGGGGGGAGGATCAGGTACGCCGGCAACTGACTTACGCCGAGCTGTACAGCGAGGTCGCCGGCGTCGCGGCATCGCTGAAAAAAATGGGCGTTGTGGCTGGAGATCGCGTGGCGGGTTTTATGCCCAATTTGCCCGAATCTATCATCGCCATGCTGGCAGCCGCCAGCATCGGCGCTGTCTGGTCTTCCTGTTCTCCGGATTTTGGCATCAAAGGCGTTCTGGACAGGTTCGGACAGATTCAGCCGAAAGTCCTGTTTACCGCCAATGGTTATTTTTTCAAAGGCAAAAAGCTGGATTGTCTGGAACGCATCCGGGATATTCTGAAACAAATCGCTTCAGTGGAACGCGTCGTGGTGGTTCCCTATACGGAAAAAAACCCGGATATCGCAGACATTCCCAACGCCATGATATATGATGCGTTTAAATCTACTGATATTCGTTCAGAGATTGAATTTACACAATTGCCTTTTGATCATCCATTGTATATTATGTATTCTTCCGGCACGACAGGTTTGCCCAAATGTATGGTGCAGAGCGCCGGCGGCATTCTCATCCAGCAGATGAAGGAACACCTTCTGCATACGGATCTGAAACGAAAAGACCATATTTTCTATTTCACCACCTGCGGCTGGATGATGTGGAACTGGCTGACATGCGCACTTTCTGTGGGTGCAACGGTGATTCTGTATGATGGCAATCCCTTTCATCCCGGACCGGAAGTCCTGTGGCAAATGGCACAGGATGAAAAAATATCCGTATTCGGCACCAGTGCAGGCTATATTGCAGCGCTGATGAATTCCGGTTTAAAACCGCGCCGGAAATTCGATCTGTCGCCGCTCAGAGCATTGCTGTCAACCGGCTCGCCGCTTTCGATGGAGGGATTTGATTTTGTATATCAGGAAATCAAGCCGGACATACAACTGGCATCTATCTCCGGCGGCACCGACATCAACGGCTGCTTCGCCTTGGGAAATCCGATCGGCGCCGTATATGCCGGAGAACTCCAGTGCCGTGGTCTGGGCATGAAGGTGGAGGCTTTTGATGAAACGGGAAAGTCCGTCTGTAACCGTCAGGGAGAACTGGTCTGCACCGCGCCGTCCCCCTCCATGCCCATTTATTTCTGGGATGACCCGGACGGCAAGAAATACCATTCTGCATACTTCGATGTCTATCCCGGCATATGGCGTCATGGCGATTATATCGAAATTAATGACCGGGGCGGGGTTATCATTTATGGGCGTTCGGATGCCACCTTGAATCCCGGAGGCGTTCGCATCGGAACTGCTGAAATTTACCGCCAGGTGGAAATGCTCGATGAAGTGGAAGATAGTTTAGTCGTAGGGCAAAACTGGAAAAACGATGTCCGGGTGATTCTCTTCGTTAAAATGATGGCGGGATATCACCTGACAGATGAGCTCAAACACAGGATCCGAAACACCATCCGGATCAACGCTTCCCCCCGTCATGTACCGGCTAAAATCATCGAGGTTCCGGATGTGCCCTATACCCTGAACATGAAAAAAGTGGAACTTGCCGTTAAAAAAACCATCCAGGGAGAGGAGGTGCTCAACAAGGATGCTTTAAAAAATCCAGACATTCTAAAGTATTATGCTGAGTTGACAGAACTTCAGGAGGATTGAAATTTTCTGGTGACAGCCATTTTAGACGACTTCGCAGAATGTTCGCGGGCTGTGTTGCGCTGCGTGCGAACTTTCTATGAAGTTGTCAAAATCATCAAAAGGGGAGATTTGATATGCAGATACCGCAGTATGAGGTGGGCAAAACCACTATCGGCCAGCTTGTGGACATTGTCGCAGATCAGTTTGGAGACAGTAAGGCACTGAAATATCACAAGCTGGGAATAGATTACAGCTACAGTCAGTTCAGAGATGTCTGCAACCAGTGTGCAAAAGCTTTTATGGCACTGGGAATTCAAAAAGGCGAACACATTGCCATCTGGGCCAACAATGTTCCCGAATGGGTACTGACCCAGTTCAGCACTGCCAAAATGGGCGCTGTCCTGGTAACGGTCAACACCAACTACCGGAGTTTTGAACTCGAATACCTGATGAAGCAGTCGGATTCCACCACCCTGATCATGATCGGCGGCGTCAGAGAAGCGGATGAATACCTCAAGGTCGTATACGACGTCTGTCCGGAACTCAGCACCAGTGAGCCCGGAAAACTGCACAGTGAAAAACTGCCGCTGCTCAAAAACGTCATTTTCATCGGAAAGGAAAAACATCCCGGCATGTTTACCTGGGACGATGTCATGGCTATGAGCAGCAAGGTCAGCGATGCAGAACTGAAAGCCCGCCAGGATTCCATGGATCCGGATGATGTCATCAACATGCAATATACCTCCGGCACCACCGGTTTTCCCAAAGGCGTTCAGCTCACCCACACGAACCTGATCGGAAATGCTAACAGCACCGCCGCCTGTATGAAACTGTCCTGCAAAGACACCATGTGTATCCCGGTACCTTTCTTCCATTGTTTTGGATGTGTGCTGGGCACCCTGAACTGCCTGGTTTCCGCATCCGCCATGGCCCCGGTGGTTGCTTTCAAAGCCTCAGATGTTCTGGAAACCATCGAAGCCTCCCAATGCACGGCCGTCCACGGTGTTCCTACGATGTTTATCGCCGAGCTGGAGGAGCTGAAAAACAAAAAATACGACACATCTCATCTGCGTACCGGCATCATGGCCGGCGCTCCCTGCCCCATCGAGGTGATGAAACAGGTGGTCAGCGTCATGGGCGCTTCAGAAATGACGATTGTGTATGGGCAGACGGAGTCCTCACCCGGCATCACCCAGACCCGCGGTGAAGATTCTCTGGAACTCAGGGTCACCACTGTCGGCAGGGCGCTTCCCAATGTGGAAGTTAAAATTGTGGACCCGGCCACAGACCAGGAAGTTCCCCGCGGCGTTCAGGGTGAGCTCTGTTCCCGCGGTTATCACGTCATGAAGGGCTATTACAAAAATCCCGAAGCCACTGCCAAAGCCGTTGACGCCGATAAATGGCTGCACACCGGAGACTTGGCGGTGATGGATGAAAACGGCTATTGCAAGATTACAGGTCGAATCAAGGACATGATCATCCGCGGTGGAGAAAATATCTATCCACGTGAAATCGAGGAGTTCTTCTATACCCATCCCAAAATCAAGGATGTTCAGGTGATCGGTGTTCCCAGCAAAAAATACGGCGAGGAAGTGGTCGCCTATATTCAGGTCAAACCCGGAGAAAAAACGACCGAAGATGAACTGCTTGCCTATTGTAAAGGCAAGATTTCTTTCCACAAGATTCCGGCATTTTTCTTCTTTGTCGATGAATACCCGACAACCGCCAGCGGCAAGATACAGAAATACAAACTGCGGGAAAGTGCCACCAAAGCGTTGAAGCGTGAAGAAGACGCCCAAGTTAAAACTGCGTAACCTCTCGCATAGACAAGTATCGGGGCGACTGAATGCAAAAACGCCCCGAGAAAGCTGAAAGACCCGCCTTGCGCTTCTGATGGCCCACAGTCCCTTGGATTTTCCCTTCATGTCATAAGCGACCATGGTCAACTTTTCCGTAATTCGTTTATTTGTTTGACAGAAATGACAACCGTCATTATAGGGTAAACCAATAACTGGATAAAGCTTTTTAAATAAATATCGCCTTTGCCGGAGTCATTTTTATTGGACGCAAGTACTATCATTGAAGACAGTTTCCATCGGTCCGACTTTTTGTCCGGCATCACGGAACAGCAGGCAGCCGATATTCTGAACAGGGGGAATTGCGTCCGCCTCAAGTCCTCGCAAATCCTGTTCCGCCAAGGGGGGCCTGCTCATAAAACCTTTCTGGTTCTGAACGGCCGCCTCAAACTCATTAAACTCCATGAAGAGGGAAAAGAGACCATCCTGCGATATATCGGCCACGGAGAAATAACCGCCATTATTTCAGTTTTCAAGGAAAAGGAATATCCGGCCACCGCAGAAACCATCGGCGCCACGGAGGCTGTTGGATGGGATAAACAAACCATGGTACAGCTTATGCTAGAGTATCCTCCACTTGCAGTAAATATGCTCCGGTGCACCATCAATCGCCTTGACGAGTTGCAGAATCGCTACCTGGAAATCTGTACCGAGCAGGTGGAACAGCGCATTTCCCGCGCGCTGCTGCGCATCATGAAGCAGTCCGGCCGCAGGGAGGAAGACGGCATCCACATCGACTTTCCGCTCAGCCGCCAGGAACTGGCGGATTACACTGGAACCACAGTTTACACTGTGAGCCGCATTCTCAGCGCCTGGGAGAAAAAAGGCTGGATTAAATCCAAACGCGAGCAGATCATCGTCTGCGACCCCCATTCCCTGGTGCTGTTTTCAGAACATCCCTGATATCGCAGCGCTTTTTTGTATCGAACGCCCCCTTCCTTGTTTCTTTCACATCTTTGCGCCAGCGCAAAGAACTTGGCTGTGGATGATCTATGATGCGGTCATGATTAAGATTGATCCGGAAATGACGATCCAGGATCTGCTGAACCAACACCCCCGCGCGACAGCCTTGTTTATCGCTCGCAGGATGCTGTGCGTGGGATGTCCTGCCCAGGCCTTTCATACGCTGGCAGATGTCGCCCGCTTTCACGGAT
>DAIEFO010000190.1 GCA_027325475.1 Desulfobacteraceae bacterium
GGTTTTAGGGGATGACGGATGTCCGGAGCCGGCTTCATAGGTTCGAAAAAAATTTGAGAGTGCATGAACACGCGATGATGGTTTCAGGCCGTAGCGGGAGATACAGGACGCAAGTACCGCTTTTTCCGCAATGACAATGCAGGAACAGTCTAACAGTGACTGGATATTATTTTGATCCAGAACTATCTGGAAATGGCCTGACGTTCCCGTGCAGTGCCGCACGCGGGTATCCGTCCGGATATCCAGAAGCCGGGCGTCGGGGTGCTCTGCCAGCGGTTTTAGTGACATACCGGCATCATGGTTATGGATGGCAAGGGTTACTGGAATTTTTCTGGAGAGAAGTGATGCGGCTATTCCGGCGGCGATGGCGCCGTTTCCGAGCAAAAGAATTTGTTCTCTCATAAGATCACCTGTGACGGCTCCAGATATTGAAATATGTTGAAAGCGGCGCTTTCAGCGCTGGCGACCGATTCGGCGATGCTCATGGGCTCAAGCGCAGCGCCGGCAATAAAAATACCATCCGGAAGCATGGCTGCTACCGATTCCTGATTGCGGGTGTAGTTCAGCGCTTTGGGGTTGATGTTCAGCGTGACGGCCAGATTTCCGGCATTTTCAGACGGTTCGAGACCCGTTGAAAGCACCACCATATCAAACAGGGTTTCCTGATAGGATTGCGTGTCAGGATTAAAATAGGAGACGTTGAGGCGATGATCGCCGGTTTCGAGAATGTCCGCCGGGATGGTGCGGATCATGCGTATCTGTTTCCTGCAGTCAGCGTAATACATTTCGAAATTTTTGCCGAAGGTCTGAACATCGATATAAAAAAATGTGATTTCGGTGTCCGGCTGTCGGTGCTGAATACGGCGGGCCATTCTGAGCGAGACACCGCAGCAGATTTTGGAACACCACAGATGATTGATGCTGGAGTCCCGGCTTCCCACACACTGGATGAACGCTATTTGCCGGGGAGCTGTTGCGTCTGAGGGGCGTCGAACCACCGTGTGCTGCCGGAGATTGATGTTCAGATCGAGGGTGGTCAGCACGTTGGCAAACCGTCCGTAACCGTAGGGCTTGGCATGGGGCGCATACGGGGTGAATCCGGATGCCACCAGAATGGCGTCCACCTCGATCTGCCGGATTTTCTGCCCTTGATTCAAGCGGACAATAAAGCGTTCTGCCTTGTCAACGGCTTCAATGCGCGTGTTTAAACACTTCTGGATATTGGGGTGAGACAATACCTGCAGGATTTTGCCGTGAACCACGCAGGCGCCGCAACTGACACAGCCGTCCGTAGCCATACAGGCCAGTTGCGCGGCATGTCCTCCCCAGCGATCCGCTGTTTCGGTGATGACCACAGAAAACCCCTGCTGCGATAGATGAACGGCGGAAGTAAGCCCTGTAACGCCGCCGCCGATCACCAAGACCGTGCTTTGGCGTGTATTCATACGGGATTTCCTGCAAGCGGCTGGGAGAGTATATTCTGGATTTCTTCCTGAATATGCCGGGCCAGCGCTTCGGCTTTTTCTCTGGAAATGGTTTGGATGTCACCTGCCAGGCTTTCAATGAGGCTTTCTTCCAGATCGGTGGTTTTATTGATCAAAAACGTATCCACTTCGCCGTCGTCAGCTAACAGGCCGCAGGCGCCCACAGCCCCGATAAATTCATCGTTATAAAATATCGGCGCCACCAGCTTGATAAGCCCCGCGTCGCATTCCTCGATGACCGGTTCGCGGGTTTGCATGGCCTGAGCGGCAATGTTCATGTGAGCTACGGCGCAGATAAAACTCTGACCTTTGTCGGTAGCCTTGATGGCCGGACACAAACGGTTGACCCATATTTTATGACCGGTGATCCGGATGCCTTCCGTATTGAATACATTGGCGTCGAGCCCGGATATGTCATGAATGTGCTGTTCAAACGCGACCCATTTTTCAGTGGGGCAGATTTCGGTCAGTTTCATGCTTACATCTCCGCGGGGTTAGGGGGATAAGTGATACAATGCTTGCTATAGAAAACGGTAACGGCAACTTCGATGGCTCATGGTATTTCGCTTTTCTGTTGTTTGATTTCCGTGAATTCTTCAAGAAAATTCACCAGACGAAGAAAATTTTCTTTGGGCACACACTTACCCCCTACAGGAGAGAATGCCAGCTCGCCCAAATTGCCGGTATAAAGATGATACCCCCAATAAAACAGCATCTTGCTGTTTTTAATCGAACATTCGTCCGGATCAATAAACTTGAATTTGTCGTCCATTTTTTCCAGAGAATCGAAAATTTTCTTGTATTCCCGCTTAAGTACGTTGCTTTTCTGGGTGTCATCGTCAAAATAATTGTTGATCAAAACGAACAGGAAGGCATCTTTGTTGATGCTTCTGATCTTGTCTATTGTTGAGGTGATCACATGCCCGTTTTTGTTTACGCCTAGTGGATTTAACGTCGTGGGGATGATGCAGTAATTCAGCTTCTTCATTATTTCTACAGGGTTGCTGTTAAAATCCGGGGAACAATCGCAAACAATGATTTTTTCATCAGATTCGTTAGAATCCCATTCTCCGTGGTAAAACACACTGATGGTATGCCCTGGCTTTGCACTGTTGCCTTTCAGAAATACCCCTTCCGGTAACAGCGTGTTTAAATTCTTTTGCGGATCGAGGTCAATCAACGCCACGTCGTAGCCTGTCAGGGCGAATGCTCCTGCCAGATGTGCGCTGACAGTTGTTTTCCCAACACCGCCTTTACAGGTAAATACACCGATGTAAGTTTTCCCATCTGTTGTGGCCACCTTCAAAGTTTGCGGTTCCGGTTCTTCAGCATCATCAACTCCCAGCCAGTTCAATATTCCTTTTCTGAGTGTTCCCAAACGGAGGCGTGGATCATTGCGTTGGTCAGACAGAGCGATAGCAGGCAATGAAAAACCATTTGCAGAAAACAGAAAAGCCTGATTGAACCGGCTGGCCATTGGCAAATCGAAAAAATCCAGAAATTGCTTTAAATGTGAAACATTTGCCGGCCTTTTGTAGTTTTTGACCTGTACGGCCGCACAAATATCGCCTTTGGTGACTTCTATATCAAACCCCTGGTTGTTTTCAGGAGGGTAGGAAACTTGCCATCCTTCGCCTTCGAGAGCCTTTCCAACAGCATGTTCAAAATCTTTATAGTTTTCGATTTCTGTCATAGGTACTCCTTTATAGGGATGATTATCGGATTCCTTAAGAACCCCTGATGGATGGATATTGGGTTTATTTTCTGTGACGGATGCTTCTTCAGCTTTTCCTGAATTCATTTTTATAAAAAATTCGTGTTTACATTGGCATCGTACAAGAGAACGCGGATGGTGGATTTTTGAGTCGTCTATGATGTAAACTTTTTTGCATTCAGGGCATTGAATTTTCATTCTCTTCCTTCGAGATTCAGATGAAGAATAGAAAGGCTGGGCGCTGTCACAACAAAGGATTTTAAACCTCTCCATTTTTCCGAATGAGGCGAAAGCTCTCCTTGTCCGAGATTTCAACTTTATCATAGATATCCGTCAGCGATAAATTACAATGAATGGATTCAAGGGAGAGATTTGCCGTTATATCGCTGACCTCTGTAAGGATCCACTTGTCATTCTGACGTAAATAATGTTCTATGCAGATACTTTTCTGAGCAATGAGTACATATTCCTGCAAGGAAGGCAGTCTTCGATAATGAGAAAATTTTCCTCCCCTGTCATACGCTTCTGTGGAATCGGACAATACTTCGATAATAACGGCGGGATTCAGTAGGGTATCCATGAGTGCATCTTCAAAACAGGGCTCGTTGCAGGTGGCCACCACATCAGGATATGTATATAAACCAGTTCGCTTTACTTTGATGCGCATATCATTTGCGTATGCAACACATGTTCGCCCCTTCATCTGGATGCCCAACGTTATGGAAATATTAAAGGTAATCTGATTATGTTGGCGGCTGGATCCGGCCATGGCGAATATGTGACCATTGATATATTCGCTCCGGTGTTTCGCCTTACGTTCCAGAATCAAATACTGATCTGAGGAATATTCAGGTTCCTGCGACAGGATTTCCATTATTCTCCTTTTAAGCAGGCGTTAATAAGCCGTTTCGCCAAGTTCCAAGGCAGTCTTTTGGGAAAGCTGTTATCATGTGAGGTTGCAAAATGCAATAGTTGCAATCGCAAACATTGAGTTACCCTTGGGCAACGACATTGAGCAGGAATCCACATATCAGGTGGCTTCATCTGAATGAATAAAAAACCTGACTTTACAAAAGTTTTTTTCGATGTTAGATACCAATGGGTTGAAAAACAGGGTGTTTATCATAACCGCCATATTGTCAGGAGCTGGAAATGGAATATATTAAAATAAAATTCGGCAATGATTTTCATGCGGTACGCTCCAATCTGGAAAACGTGTTTCATTCCATCAACCCGATTTTCAGAGTCTGCAACCGCGCCTGGAATCCCCAGATGGATATCTATGAAACATCGGATGAAATCATTATCCGTGCGGAAATTGCCGGAGTGGATAAAGAAGATCTGGGGGTGGAAATCAACAATAAGGCCGTTCGCATCTTCGGTAAACGCGAGGAATTGCCGCGTGTTGAAAACGCCACATACCGGCTGGCCGAAATCCAGTACGGATGTTTTGAAAGAATTCTGTTCCTGCCTTCTCTTATCGATCCGGAAATTGTCAGTGCTTCGTATTTGAACGGTTTTCTTCAGATACGACTTGCAAAAATACCCATGAATGTTGTCCATAAGGTACCGATATCCGATAGAGACTGAAGGCTTCACCACAAGCTCAATGTCGGTCGTTTGCGTTGCACTCCGTATGATAGGCGTTTTGTCGGCATGCCACAGGCGCGATGCATGAAGTATCCTGATTCTGAATATCGGGTTTTATCATTTTGAT
>DAIEFO010000191.1 GCA_027325475.1 Desulfobacteraceae bacterium
GCATGAGGGCAATGGCCGGAACCCCTATGGACAGCGCAATGGGAAGCCCCAGCGCAATCAACAGAAAAAGCAGCGCAAATAATATGACGACCGTCATGGCGCTCTCCCCCCCAGCGTATCGGCGATATCAGCCAGCACATGCACCACAAACACCAGCGCCGAAACCGGAATGACGGCAAACGGAATGGACATGGGAATTTGCAGTGACGCCGTGCTGAGTTCCCACGCCCTGACGGTATAGCTGGTTCCAAACCAGGCTAAAACCCCAAAACAGCCCAGCGTCAATCCCTGAAGCATCAGGACGATCATGCGCTGCATTGTTTTTCCCAGATATTGCCCGATCCCCTGAAGCCCGATAAATCTGGAGCGTTTATAGGCCGATGTGCCTCCCAGAAAAGTAATGGCGATCAGCAGATGCCGGCTGACTTCTTCGGACCATCCCAGAGAATTCCCCAGATACCGGAACAGCACCTGCGCAAAGACGATGATGCAGATAGCGCTTCCCATGATCAGAAGCAGTTTCTCCACAACGGCGTTAAGCCCCCGGCTGACCCGCTGCAACAAGGATACGATATTCATCCGCTCCGGCCCCTCGATTTTCCTTCACTTTCCAAGACAGCGAACATAAGCGCACATCAGACCTGCCGGCGATTACGGCGATAATTTCTGGATGGTTTCAATGATCTTCCGCGTTTCGCCGCTTGTCGCATCGATCACGGGCTTTGTCGCCTTGCGGAAAGCAGCAATATCCGGATGCTCTACGACCTGCATTCCTTCGGCCTTCAACTCCGCCAGTTGTCTGGTCTCATTATTCCGGATAAACGCCCGTCCTTTCAGGGAAGCTGTTCGGGCGGCGTCCATGATCACCTCGCGGTCTCCTGCCGGTAAACGGTCCATAAAGGGTTTGTTGGCTACAAACACCAGTGCGGAATACACATGACGGGTCAGGGAAAGATATTTCTGCCCCGCTTCGTACAGTTTGGCTTCATAAATTATAGCAATGGGATTTTCCTGGCCGTCAATGACACCCTGCTGAAGCGCGGTGAAAATCGGCCAGGCCATGGGCGTGGGATTGGCACCGATCGCACGCCATATCGCCAGATGGGTGGGCGACTCCATCGTCCGGATCTTCAGCCCTTTGCAGTCCGCAGGCGTAACGATAGGATGCCTCGAATTGGTGACATTACGGAATCCATTATCCAGAAAGTGCAGCGCGACAAACCCCGCCTTTTCAAAACCCCTGCCCAGTTCCTGTCCGACAGGGCCGTCCAGCACCTTGTCCGCTTCCTCATAGGACGTGAAAAGAAACGGCATTTCCAGCACCTTGATCTCAGGCACAAACACTTCGACTGGACCGGTGGTGCAGATGGACATCTGGGTGGTGCCTACCTGTACCTGTTGCAGCACCTGCGTTTCACTTCCAAGCTCTCCGGAATTATGCACGACGATGTCATATTTACCGGGAAGCGCCTTGTCAACGGCTTCTTTGAACCAATTCGCAGCTTTGGTGTGAACAAAATTCGGCCCCACCACGATGCCGATATTGATCTGAGTTTGCGCCCATACCCCATTTGCAACACTCAACAGATAAGACACGACAACGATCACAACCACACGAAACCGCATAACGCACCTCCCTTTTTGACATCTGAATATCAGTCGAGCTGAAACTCCTGCTGCCAGTTTTGAGATTCCTTCCAGTCGGGCTGACGCGATTTTTCGAAGATGCAATCATTGATGACCAGCCAGTCCATATCGGTTCGCATAAAGCACCGATAGGCATCTTCAGGGGTGCATACAATGGGTTCTCCCCGCACGTTGAAGCTGGTATTGACGACAAGACCGCACCCCGTCAGCTCTTTGAACGCCTGAATCAGCAGCCAGTATCGTTCATTGGTTTCTCTGTGAACCGTCTGGACTCTGGCGGAAAAATCAACATGCGTCACCGCAGGAATATCGGAACGCTGCTGATAAAGCCTGTCCATCAGTTCCATGGCACCGTTTGGCGATACGGATTTCCGGTGGTGATCGGATAGTGGAGCCACCAAAAGCATATAAGGCGATTCCGTTTCCAAATCAAAATATTCCATAACGTCTTCCGACAAAACCGATGGCGCAAACGGCCGGAAGCTTTCCCGGAACTTGATTTTCAGATTGAGGCGTTTTTGCATGTCCGGATTCCGGGGATCCCCCAGGATACTGCGGTTTCCCAACGCCCTCGGCCCCCATTCCATTCGGCCCTGAAACCATCCGACAACACTGCCATTCGCAAGAAGCTGCGCCGTATCCCTGCAAAGAGACGCCACATCGGAATATTGCATATATACAGCCTGGAATTTATGCTTCAGACGGCCGATATGTCCGTTGCTGTACGCAGGGCCTAAATATGCGCCCTGCATGGCATCTGACGTTATATCCGGACGCGCTTCGCCATTCCAGATATGACATGCGGCAAGTGCAGCGCCCAGAGCGCCGCCGGCATCGCCGGCAGCAGGCTGTATCCACAACTTGTCAAATATTCCGGCGTTTAGAATTTTGGCGTTCGCTACACAGTTAAGCGCCACCCCGCCGGCCATCACCAGATGACGGCTTCCCGTCAATTGCCGCGCCGTCCGGGCAAGCCGGAGCACCACTTCCTCCGTTACGTCCTGGACTGCAAGCGCCATATCCATGTATGGCTGAGATAAGGGGCTCTCCGCATCTCTGCGGGAAATGCCGAACAGCGATTCCCATTTGCGGTTCTTGCACATGGTCAGCCCTGTGGTAAAATCGAAATAATCCATATTCAGCAGCAGAGAGCCATCTTCACGGATATCCACCAGATCTGTGAGCATGGCGGTTTTATAGCGTTCAAACTGATTGCTTCCCCGAATTCCGTAAGGAGCCAGCCCCATCAGTTTGTATTCGCCGCTGTTCACCTTGAATCCGCAGTAATAAGTCATGGCGGAATAGAGCAGCCCCACGGAATGCGGAAAATACAACTCCCGAAGCATCCGAATGGAGTTCTGGTCACCATAGCCGATGGTGGTGGTCGCCCATTCACCCACGCCATCAATAGTGAGGATGGCGGCCTCGGTAAACGGAGACGGATAGAATGCGCTGGCAGCGTGGGAGAGATGGTGTTCAGGAAACAGCAATGGCGGCTTATGACGGATCGGCGTTTCATGAATGGTCTGCAATTCTTTCCACAACAGATTGCGCATGAACAGTTTTTCCTTAATCCAGACCGGCATGGCGGAAAGAAAGCTTCCGAGTCCTGAAGGCGCAACCGCATGATAGGTTTCCAGCAGGCGTTCGAATTTCAGAAACGGTTTATCATAAAATGCAATGGCCGCCATATCTTCAATACCCAGCCCCGCCTCATCCAGAACATAACGAATTGCATGGTTGGGAAAAGACAAATCGTGCTTGATGCGTGTAAAACGCTCTTCGTGCGCGGCGGCAACAATGTCATTCTGACAGACCAGCGCCGCGGCGCTGTCATGATAAAAAGCCGATATTCCCAGATAGTATTTTGGCATAGGTGAAGATGGCGATCTGTTAAGGGTGGTTTCCGTCAGCAGGTTCCAGATATCCCTGAGTCATCAGATAATGATACATATACTGCGCATAGACATCTGTTACCTTGTCTCCAGGATGACCGTCCGCCGGATTCGCCCATAATTTTCGATTCGGAATGTCATGCAATTCCTTATACACTTCCGGATAAAGGTTTACATAGGGAATGCCGGCGTTTTTCAGCAGCGGTATCACCTGCTCGAAACGCTGTTCCAGCCAGGGATGATGATTTTCGGGCGTCATGACAAACAGCATGCGGATATGATGAGCGCTGCAATAGGCAGTCATATCTTTTAAAAGCGCCTGATACTGCTCGAGATTTGCTTTGGTATAAACCTTGTTCAGCCAATTTTCATAGCCGTAGCCAAAAAACGTATTGGCGGCGTCGTTCAGTAAATCCACCACAAAAGAAATGGCGTTGGGAAACAGATATCTGCTGATAGGCTGGACAAAGAGCCGATCGACAATGCCTCCGGAATAAATAAAGCATTTGATATTGCTGTCATCCATGACCGGATCGTTAACAACGAAATCCACAACAAGAAAATCAAAGTCATACTTGATGCCATCCGATTTCAAAAAACGGTATTCATCCAAGGTTGACCAGCCGGGTTTCCCCCAGTTGAGAATTTCATACCGATCGCCATTCTGGTTCAGCATATGTTCCAGTTTGTGCGTCCATATCACCCGATCCTCGACGCCAACGCCCCAGATGAATGAATCTCCCAGAACGGCGATGCGGGTAACGCCGGAAGGCTTTTGAAACAGGTAGTTTTTATCGTTAAACCCGTACATATTCTGTTTGGCGTTAGCCTCATGGCGTTCGTTGATTTTCATGTCCAGCATTTTTTGCTGGTAGGGAATCCACAGAGGCGCTTCGACGTCCAGATTGGATTTCATATGATCCAGGGTGAATTCCAGAATACAGAATGAAAAGAAAACCGACCCCAGAACCAGCAGCAGATTTTGCAAAACGACTTTCTTATAGCGAAAAAACAGATATCCCAGAATCACAAGGGAAATATCCAGAATGGCCATAAAAACCTGTTTTTGGATTTCGGCGAACTTGACACTTCCATGAGATAGATATTTGATCACCCATTCGTTGAACACAACGCCTGCTGCCATCAGTAAAACGCCCAGTACTTGGCAAAAACGGTTCATATCACAACCTTTCAGAAACTATGCATGCTGTATGTTGTTAAAACAGGGTATAAATAAATGGCGCCAGTACCGATCCACTTGAGAACAGAATCAATCCTCCCATAAACAGCATCATCAGAATGATCGGAA
>DAIEFO010000192.1 GCA_027325475.1 Desulfobacteraceae bacterium
CGGCGCAACGCAGCATGCGAATTTTTTACGAAGCCGTCAGATTCTGGGGATACGATACAGCCTCAGGCTGTTACTGACCACCGATATGCTGCTGAACGCCATTGCCAGTGCCGCCACCATGGGATGCAGCTCCCGGAGCATGACAGGAAGAGATGTAAAAGGATGCAGAATGCCTGCGGCAATGGGAATCAGAATAATGTTGTAAAAAAACGCCCAGAACAGATTCTGCCGGATGGTGGTCATGGTGCGTCTGCTGAGCCGGATGGCCCGGGGGATGCCGGCAAGACTGCCGCTGGATAAAATAATGTCCGCGGTTTCCATGGCCACATCGGTTCCGGTGCCGATGGCAAATCCCACATTGGCCTGGGCGAGGGCAGGGGCGTCATTGATGCCGTCTCCCACCATGCCCACGATATCGCCTTTTTCCTGATAGCGTTTGACTACGGATGATTTTTCTTCAGGCCGGACTTCGGCTTCCACCGTATCCATATGCACTTGCAGGGCGATGGCATTGGCGGTCCGCTGGTTATCGCCGGTCAGCATGACCAGTTTCAGCTTCTGTGCCTGAAGCTCCTGAATGGCACTTTCGGATTCAGGCTTTACGGTATCGGATACGGCCACAATTCCCAGGATGCGATCTTCCGCTGCAACCATCATGACGGTATTGCCTTCGGATTGGAGCCTGGTAATAAGGGCGGTCTCTGATTCCGTAAGAGAACCGGTTTCAGAAAACCATTCCGGCTTACCGACTTGGATGATGTTTCCAACTATGGATGCTTCCACACCTGAACCACTTGCAGATTTAAAATGCTCCGGATCCGTCAGCGTCAGCCCTTGTTCCAGGGCATACTGCACAATGGCTTTGCCCAGAGGATGCTCGGAACCTTTTTCAACGGATGCCGCCAGCCGCAGCACTTCTTCCTGAGACAGAGTGCTTCCGCCTATCGGCATGACGGATGTGACGGCAGGTTTGCCGCGGGTGATGGTGCCGGTTTTATCCAGTATTATGGTGGTGATGCGGGTCGCCATTTCAAGCGCCTGGCTGTTTTTGAACAAAATGCCATTTTCTGCGCCTTTCCCGGTGCCGGCCATGATGGCTGTCGGGGTCGCCAGCCCCAGCGCACAGGGACAGGCGATAACCAGAACCGCGACCATCCGGATCATGGCGCCAACAAAATCGCCTGTCAGTCCCCACCATATGCCGAACGTGATAACGGCGATAACGATGATGGACGGCACAAAAACAGCAGCGACGCGGTCCGCCAGCGCCTGAATCGGTGCACGGCTTCCCTGCGCTTCCTGAACCAGCCGAATGATCTGGGCCAGCGCCGTGGCTTTCCCCACGCGCACAGCCCGGCATTTCAGCAATCCATGGCCGTTGACGGTTCCCCCGGTAACACTGTCTTCGCTGCGTTTGTCCACAGGCATGGGTTCGCCGCTCAGCATGGATTCATCCACCGTGGATTCTCCCTCCAGAACTATGGCGTCCGTGGGAATGCGTTCTCCGGGGCGTATGACCAGAATATTTCCGACACGAACATCAGAGAGCGGTGTCTGGGTTTCGACGCCGTCCACCAGAACGCTGGCTGTAGATGGCCGCAGCCCCATGAGTTTTCGGATGGCCCCACCCGTCTTTCCCTTGGTGCGTGATTCCAGCATCTTGCCCAGTTTGATCAGCGTGATGATCACCGCCGATGTCTCAAAATACACATGATGTCCCAGCGCCGGAATCAGCAGGATGATCAGAGAATACCCATAGGCCACCGAAGAGCCGAGTGCTACAAGGACATCCATGTTGGCGCTGCGGTTCCGGAGGCTTTTGATGCCACCCACATAATAGTCCCATCCCGTATAAAACTGTACCGGGGTTGCCAGAATCCAGAACAGCCAGTTGATCCAGGACGCATGAAGCCAGGAACCGGCTCCGAAAAAGTCTCTGGACATGCTCAGAATGAAAAGGGGAAGTGTGAATATGACGCCGACGATGAATTTCTGCGTCTGGCTGTGTATTTCGGCATCCCGGGCAGCCTGTTCGGAATCTTCCGGATTTTCTTCGGAATCATCCGGCAGTATGGCCTTGTATCCCGCCTTTTCGATAGCCACCGCCATGGCTTCGGGGCTGGCGATGATGGGATTATACTCCACGGATACCCGCTCGGATGCAAAATTAACGGATGCCTTGATTACCCCCGGAACCTTACGGTTCAGGGTGCGTTCGATATTCATGGCGCAATTGGCGCAGCTCATGCCGGTTACCGGAAAATCAATCCGGGTGCTGACAGGGGCGTTGGAAGGGGCTTCGGTCATGACATTCACCTGTGAGGAGTTCCGGCGCCGCTGAAACAACGGCGCCGGAAAATGTTGTGAAGGGACATCCATTAAGCGGCGGGATAGTTGATGTCTTTCAGCAATGCTTCAATCTTATCCCGTGTTACCGGAGCATCCCATTCCACGGTAACCTGCTTGGCGGCAGGGTCGCCTTCGACGCTTACAACGCCCTTCATTTCAGTGAGTTCATTTTTGATGGTCATGACACAGTGACCGCAGGAGATATTCGGTATGGTGAATACATGTTTTTCCATTGGGGTATCCTTTCAAGATATAGGGTGTTTATGAACAGCATGTCATTACAGAACCGGATTTCGTTGCGGCGTTACATCGCCGATGGCGATATGAGCTTTTCCAGGTTGTCTCTGGCAAATTCGATGGATGGATCCAGAGAAAGCGCCAAACGGTAATACTCCACCGCTTCATCCGTTTTTCCCATGTCCCGGTAGTTGGAAGCAATGTTGGCGTAGTCTATGGCGGATCCAGGATCCAGATCAATCACTTTCTGAAAATGCCGGATGGCTTGTTCGTGTTCCTTGAGTTTGAAATGGCAAAAGCCCAGCAGATTGTGAATGTCGGTACGATTGCTGTCAATGCCTTCTCCTTTTTCAAGGACACGGATGGCTTTTCGGTATTCTCCCATATCCTTGAGCGCGACGCCAAGATATGAGTAAATGCTGGGAATATCCTGTGGAACAGGATTCAGTTCCAGCGCCCGGTACAGATGGCGGCAGGCCGTTTCGGGGTCGTTCATGGCGATATGGGACGTTCCCAGATAAAACTGTACATAGTATTTGTCCGGCATCAGGCGATCCATGCCGACGAGTCCGGAAACCGCCTGTTCCGGGGCCTGGGTTTCGGTCAGGAGCTTAGCGGAAAACATCCCGACACTGGTGCCATGAGCCCGTTCCCTGAAATGTGCGCCCGGGATGATGGTGTAAAATGCCGGTATGTCGAGTCCGGCATGATGGGTATCGATGACAATGACTTCAAGTCCCTTTGCAGACAGTGCGGCGATGCAGTTTTCCACTTCAATGCGGATATTGTCGCTGGACAGGTTCGGAAGCGCTGAAATGGGAACAGAACGCTTCGGACTGGTGACAAATCCGGCTGCATCGATGGATGCGAATTTGGGGAGACCGCTGGCCATATAGTTGGCTCCGGTGTTAAAATCTCCGGCCAGTTGTGCCACTTCCGTCAGCGCCCGGCTGAGTGCTTTCTGAGGATCCGGGGTTGTTCCAGCCGTCCAGACGATTTCGCTGGATGCAGGAAACGTGGAAGGGTCATACGCCAGAACGCCAACGGTCGGGATGCCGGTGTCGAGTGAAAAATCGGAGGCGAAAAGCTGAATGCCTGCCTGCCCGTATTTGCCGAGCATTTCACGAACCAGCGGATCTGTGGCGGAACCCAGGTCAATGGCGGGCGTTTGGAGTTTATTCCGGCTGACAATTGAGGATACATGCCGCTCCACCACTTCACAGATTCCCTGGCTGATCGCTTCTTCCACGCAATTGCCTGCGGAAGGGCCGTTGTATTCATTAATGGCGAAAAACCAGTCAAACGGCACCAGCACTTTTTCGCGGCGGGTCAGATTGTATCCCCAGGTCCATTTCATGGAGAGATTTTCGTAGATTTTCCGGGCGAGCTCTCGTTCCGGAGATGTGTCGTGAACAGACTGCGCGATCATTTCAAAAGGAATCGCCTGTTTTTTCAGATGAGCATAGCTGTCTGTGATAAAGTTATGCGGCGAGTTGCAAAAGCTGAAAAAACTGAAACGTTCCGCCAGTTCCATGACGGCGCTGGCTTCCGCCTGGGCTGGCGTTCCGCCCTTGCCCATTTGCTTTCGGGTTCCAGTGACGGCTCTGGCGTCTTTTCCGCAGTAACTGATGAATACCGGGATGCCCAGTCGGCCGTTGTCGATGCGGGCGGTACTCTCCAGGATGTCCAGATCGAGGCGTCGTAATTTTTCCTTCATGCGGGTGACGGTTTCCTCCGGCGGCAGTACCTTGTCCTGATCCAGGGTAAATCGTTTGAAAGCATCTTTCAGTACTACTTCACAGGTCATACAATTCCTCCGAAAATGCGATGGTAATGTAACAAGTTTCATATCTGTGCTGTATCCACCGGTTGCAGCATATGGGTCTCATGCTTCGATCCTGCACTCTCCTGAATTTATCGAACTTTGCCGTATTTGGCAAATGAAAGTCTTGACGGCATTGGATTGATTTGGTACATATAGCGCCATCGAACAGTGGGGATGTAGCTCAGCTGGGAGAGCGCGGCGTTCGCAATGCCGAGGTCAGGGGTTCGATCCCCCTCATCTCCACCAGGTTCACGAGAGGCCATCGAGCAGTCGGCGGCCTTTTATGTTGATCTCAACCTTTTAATCGTACGCTCGGTTGACTATAATCACATGATTACTAGGCTGCAGCCATGTGGCGCGACTCTCCTCGCGTTTTTTACATAGGGATCCTCAATAATGACAGGTTTGACTGCACTGCTCGGCACCGCGAGACCC
>DAIEFO010000193.1 GCA_027325475.1 Desulfobacteraceae bacterium
TTCCGTTTCAGATGACGCAAAGACCGGCAGACGATACGATAGTTCTCCCCCGGCAAAATGTTCCGCACCTTCACGGATTTTTTCCAGCGGATAACTGACGCGGCGGGAAAACAGCAGCGCCACGGCGGTTGCCAGGAGCGCTGTTATCAACACCCCCAGAAATACGCTGCGCCGCATATGATACAATTGATTATAAACAGTTGTAATATTTAGAGAGGTACGCAACACCCCCACGCGTTTACCGTCAGCGTTCATGGGAATGGCCAGATACATCATCGTCTGGTGAAGGGTGGCACTGTCTCGTGTGACCATGGAAGGCGCGCCGGAATCCAGCGCCCGCAAGATTTCGGGTCTGCCGGAATGATTTTCCATATCGTGCGGACTGACTTCCGAATCTCCCAGCACCTTTCCCGTGAGAGCAATGACCGTAAACCGGGTTTCAGACGATTTTCCCGCCTGCCTGCACAGCTTGTCAATGCTGTCGTCATCCCCGATCTGAATAAAGTGGATGACCTGATCTTTCAGGAGATTCGCCCTGATCTCGAGATTGACGGCCGTCTGGTCCAGAAAAAAACGGCGCATCACGACATCGGCATATTCGCTTACCAGCAGAATTGGCACCAGCACCAGCAGCAGGAAGGGCGGATACAGTTTCCAGAACAAAGGGTAATGTTTTTTCAAGTATCCTCCTTAAAGCGATAGCCCACACTGCGTACCGTTTCGATATAATGTCCGCATTCTCCCAGCTTCTTGCGAAGGCCGACGATCTGAACATCCACGCTGCGTTCTGTGACCGGATAGTTGTCGCCGCGAACCGCATCCACAATCTGAGAACGGGTGAACACCCACCCGGGCCGACGGCTCAGCATCACGAGAATCTGAAACTCCGAAAAAGACAGCTCGACGGCGCTTCCGGCCACCTCAACCCGGCGGCGGTTAGGATCGATCCGGATATCCCCGCGGGAAATGCCGTCCGTCTCGGCCGGATCACTTTTACGTCTGAGAACCGCCTGGATGCGCGCCGTCAAGATTCGGGGGCTGAACGGTTTGGTGACATAATCATCTGCAAGCTGCAACCCTGAAATAACATCCGGCTCTTCGCTTCTGGCCGTCAGCATGATGATGGAAATCCGGCTGGTTTTGGCATCTGACCGCAGCAGCCTGGCCACTTCCACGCCGTTCATTTTAGGCAGCATGAGATCCAGCACCACCAGATCGACCGGTTCGGAACGAATCCGGCGGATAGCTTCTTCACCGGATCCCGCACACTGAACTCCGTAACCTTCCATTCTCAGATTATATCGGACCAGTTCCTGGATATCTTCTTCATCATCCACCACGAGGATTTTGGCTGTATTCATGACCCACCTTTCATCAGAGATACCTGCTGAGATAAAGACCGTGAATGCGGAAAAGCATTAGATGCTTGTAACGAAGGACAGTCTGTATGTCAATACAGGACTCCGACACGTATTCAAAACGGCAATGCCGGTAACTGAGCGTCTCTCCCCAGTTTTTGATTATGACATGTAATGAAATCGGTCTTCAAATACGAACCGACGCTGTAACTCTTTCCGGAAGTCAGGTTTTTCAACTTTACAGAAGCTCCGTTGGTCAGCGCATTTAAATCGGCAACCATCTGACGCATATGTTCAGATTGATCGCTCATCTGTTCTGAAGCGCCGGCAGTTTCTTCAGCATTGGCCGCGGTATTCTGCGTCACGTGATCCATTTCCAGAAGCACGGCACTCAACTGTTCGATCCCCCGCGACTGCTCGGCTGACGCCGATGATATATCGGTAATCAGCCGTTCAACTTCTTTGGTCGTCCGGGTTACCGTTGAAAACGCCTGATCGAGTCGCGAAACCACCTGGACGCCATCGCCGACCCGCTGAATGGTTCCTTCGATCAACCCGGAAGTGTTTTGAGCGGCAGTGGCAGCCCGCAACGCCAGATTCCTGACTTCATCGGCGACAACCGCAAAACCGGCACCAGCCTGGCCGGCGCGCGCTGCCTCAACCGCCGCATTCAGCGCCAGCAAATTGGTCTGGAAAGCAATTTCATCGATCGTTTTGATAATTTGGGATGTTTCCATACTTGCAGATGATATCGCTTTCATGGATTCTGTCAATTGCATCATGGCGTTGCCTGCGTCTGTGACGGCAGATGACGCCTGCTGCATCAGACGTTCGGCGCTATGCGAATTTTTGGCATTCAACCGTGTCATGCTGGACATTTCTTCCATGGACGAAGAAGTCTCTTCAATTCAAGTTGGCTATCCGCAATCCTTCAATGGCCGGATGTCCGTGGAGCAATTCGGCGATCCCGGAGTTAATGCCGCCTGCTGTATTTTCAGATGCAGACTGGATCGCCCCTGCCTGAATGGCGCTTAACAGGCTCCAGTTGGCAATGTCCGAACGATTTTGATCCAGCCACTGCCTGAAGTGTTCTGCAAGTCCTGCGGCATCATGAGATATCTGGTCTGTGATAATGGACTGGATGCTGGCGCTGGAAACATGATATGCAATCGCCGTCGCACCGCCCATACACAAAACGATGCTGATAACCACAGGAATCAGAAACTTACATTTCAAATCGGCTCTCATGGAATACTCCTTTTTGTGGATTGTAAAACAATGTGACAAATCACGCCGCCTCGCGTTTACAAGGCCGGTTCTTTAGGAAACATTGTATTGGCAACCGTGAGCAGATCGCCGTTATCATCAATCCGTACGACGCATATTTTTTCATGATCATTCTTGGCTGGTTTTTTCATTTTAGCCATTTTTTTACCGATTTCTTCTGCCGAATATAGTGTCGAACGGCCTGCTGGAATTTCCAGAATCACGGCGCTGACGGTCAGAAGTGGAAAAATTTTTGACTGACCGTCCCGATCTCTGGCCGAGATACATCCTTTTTGAATGGATTCAGGATCATAAAAGCTTTCGACATCCCTCTGGAACCGCCGACACATCTTTTTGATTTTTGAAAATACCTTGTCGAGTTCCATACCCTGAATTCCCATAAAAAAATCATCGCCGCCGATATGTCCGCCAAAACGCAGCAAGTCCTGAGTGCGATTCTTGAGAATTTCAGAAAACAGCAGAATCACCCGATCTCCTTGGCGAAATCCATAGGTATCGTTATACGGCTTAAAATTATCGAAATCGAAATAGATGAAATGATATTGAACCTCCAGTTGTCGTAGAGCGTCCGAAACATATTTGTAAATCAGTGCATTTCCCGGAAGCCTGGTCAGCGGGTTCTGGTCCCTGGCAATGGCGATGTTCTTTTCGTTGAGAACTTTCAGAAGGGATCGTGCGCTCAGAAACCCTTTGTATTTCAGGTTGTCCACGATGATAATGCCTTCGATATTTTCATTCTGCGTATAAATTTCCAGAATTTTCTCAACCGGCGTGTGGATATCGGTAACAGGATACCGGGTGATAAAACGGCTCAGATCCTTTCCTATCGCAGGATTCATCAGCAACTGGCTGCCAAAACGGGAAAATGTGTAATGTTTGAAACTCTTGTCGCTGATAATCCCCAGAGGCTCCTGATTGCCGTTAATGACCGGGAAAAAGGAGAAAAGGCTCTGCGACTTGAATTTTTCGAACACATCGAATACGTTAGACGTGTTAAGGACAGGGGTAATATATTCCATTTCCGTGTCGATGAGTTTCTTGTCGCCGGATTTTTCCTTCCGCTGTTCTTCCTGGCTGAATTCATGAATATGCGCATAGGTGCTCTGAAGTTGATTCATATCGACGACAGGGCGCTGAACGAGATATCCCTGAATCAAATCACAGCCGATATTCCGGCAACTGTAATATTCCTTTTTTGTTTCGACGCCTTCGGCGATGACGATGCTGCCCATGACATGCGCCAGATTGACAATGCTGCTCACAAAGATGCGTTTGTTGATATCGGTCGGGATATCCTGGATAAAAAACCGGTCGATTTTGATAAACTCCGGACGGGTATAATAAAGCAGCTTGAACCCGGAAAATCCGGCGCCGCAGTCATCGACTGCAATTTTGAACCCCTGATCGCGATATACATTCAGCACGCGTGTACACGCTTCATGATCCTGAAGTTCATGACGTTCTGAAATTTCAAAACATATTGAATCAATGGACAAACCGCTGGACATCAGGGCGTTCAATGTGTTTCCGGGCCTGTAGGTGGCAGAATTCAGCACCCGGTTGTCCAGATTGAAAAACAGCTTCACATGATTTTTCCACGGCAGTTGCGCAAATTTGGCAATGGCCATGTTCCGCAATTCCAGGTCCACCGGGTGCAGGACATTGTCATGATGCGCCTGATCGAAAAAATCATGAATACATTTCATTCCCGCAGCCTCATAGTTTCTGAGCAGCGCCTCGTATCCATAACAGACTCCCGTGTGGATATTCACAATGGGCTGGAACGCATAATCGAGGCAGGAAAGCCGGGAAAGCCAGGTCTGATCGAATGATTGTGTCATATCCGGCTCCATCTCCATGGTAAAATACTTATCATTGTCATGAAATATTTTTAGCATGGCGGTGATGGTAATCTGCATATGTTAGATCATGATTAGCTCGGACAGGTTCCAAATGCCATTGCAGTGACTTGATATTCTGGAGAGATGTAGATTATGATACCGCCATTTCAAAAGAGATGTCTTTTCAACAATGACGGCTTCGTAAAAAGTCCGCATGCTGCGTTGCGCTGCATCCTTCGTCGTTGCAGCGTACCCAAGAGTACGCTTCACTCCTTGCGGATTTGTGCGCCT
>DAIEFO010000194.1 GCA_027325475.1 Desulfobacteraceae bacterium
GAACGTCTCGGTGAATGGGCAGAGCGGATTGGCTGGGAAAGATTCTTTGAAAAATGTGAGCTGCCGTTTACGCACCACCTCATTGATGATTTCCGGGATCCGGCCTATTATACATGGCGTCATACGTCACAGTTCAAGTTTTGATCTGTACGTGATGAATTCGTAGGATGTAACATAAAGAGATAACAAGGTAAAAAGTCCAATATCGGGGCTTTACATGCCGGTGTTGGACTTTTTGCGGCGTTGTCGGAACATGAGGCGAAAAGAAATGGATAAAGAAGCTGGAAAAAAGGCTGTCGTGGATTTTTTGACCAAAAAGTCAAAATCCAAATCCAAGTTTTATCTGAAAGATTTCTATGAAGTGATTCCTGAAGAAAAACCTCGGGATGTGAAGAATCTGGTCAATGAAATGGTAAAAGAGGGAACACTGGAATACTGGTCCAGCGGCAGTACTACCATGATCGGGCTTAAAGGTACGGGAAAACAGGCTTCGGCTGAAGACGAAGCCTGATTTTCGTGTACATTTCCCGGAACCATTGTCAGTGAATTCTCCCAGAATTATCGTATCCGCCCTGAGAGGTGGATCAGGTAAGACAATCCTGTCTATCGGTGTTATCGGCGCCTGGAAGCAACAGGGCAACACCGTAATACCTTTCAAAAAAGGTCCGGATTATATCGACGCTGGCTGGCTTACCCTTGCGGCTGGCCAGCCCTGTTATAATCTGGATTCATTTCTGTTGACGTCCCATCAAATACTTGATTCTGTCGTACAGCATTCCAAAGATTCTGCGGTTATGCTGATTGAGGGTAACCGGGGGTTGTATGACGGTATCGATATCGGGGGGGCTACCAGTACGGCAGAGCTGGCAAAGCTGCTGCATGCGCCGGTAATCCTCTGTATAGACTGCACTAAATCGACACGAACCGTGGCGGCAGCGGTCATGGGATGTCAGAATTTTGATCCTGATGTGCGTATCGAAGGCGTTGTGTTGAATCGTGTCGCCGGAAGCCGGCATGAAAAAATTGTCCGTACCAGCATTGAACATCATTGCGGTGTTCCGGTGCTGGGGGCTTTGCCGGTTTTGGACAGCCAGATATTTCCCGAACGTCATATGGGATTGGTGCCGACAGCGGAACATGCATGGGCGATGGAGTCTGTCGAGGCTGCGTCAAAACTGGCTATGACCTATGTGGATTTGGACAGGCTCCGGCATATTGCCGCACAAACCGGGCCGTTTCCTGATTTTAAAACGGATACTGAGACCTTGCCTGCGATGGCACCTTCTGAGCAGTTTCAATGTAAGGCGCTGCCTCGCATTGGGGTTATCAGGGACACGGCGTTTCAATTTTACTATCCTGAGAATCTCGAAGCGCTGGTATCGGAAGGTGCGGAACTGGTTTACTTGAGCCCTCTGTTACAGACAGAAATTCCAGCTCTGGATGCACTATACATTGGTGGGGGATTTCCTGAAACTCACGCTCAGGCGTTGTCCGAAAATCTTTCCTTTAAAACGGGCGTCAAGCGCCTTGCGGACGCAGGGCTTCCGATTTATGCGGAGTGCGGGGGGTTGATGTATCTGGGGGAGAGTATCGTTCTGGACGGGGCATCTTATCCTATGTGTGGCGTTTTGCCCATTCACTTCGGTTTGCAGAAAAAGCCCCAAGGTCATGGCTATACGATTGTTACGGTCGATCAGGAAAATCCGTTTTATCCTGTAGGAATGGAAATTCGGGGGCACGAATTCCACTACTCATCTGTCATTTCCTTTGATGCCTCAGAATCCTGCAATCTGGTATTCTCCATGAAGCGGGGCGCTGGATTTATGAATCACAGAGATGGCGTCTGTTATAAAAATACACTGGCGACCTATACCCATATTCATGCCCTGGGAACACCTGTCTGGGCAGCATCCATGGTTCGAAAAGCATGCGATTTTGCAATCCGGAACAGCATCGGCGGCGGTCAACTGCTTTCCGCTTGAACCGTAGGGGCCCACGTTCAGAGGATCACCAGCTTCTGAATGGTTTTGAGAATCATTTCAGGATCATCCATCACCTGAAGAATATCGATATCATCCGGTGAGATGCGTTTCTTTTCTATGAGATGGGCTTTTATCCAGTCGATCAGTCCTGACCAGTAATCGGATTCAACCAGAATCACAGGGAATGGCTTGATGCGGTGGGTTTGAATCAGTGTGACTGCTTCAAACAGTTCATCGAGGGTTCCAAAGCCGCCGGGGAAAATGACGTACGCCATGGCATACTTGACAAACATGAGTTTCCGGATAAAAAAATATTTGAACTGTTGTGTAATGGTGGCGTAAGAGTTTGGTTTTTGCTCGTGCGGAAGCAGGATGTTGAGACCGACGGATACACCCTTGGCTTTTGCAGCGCCTTTGTTAGCAGCTTCCATGATGCCGCCACCACCGCCGGTAATAACGGTGAACTGGTTTTTAGCAAATAGTCCAGCCAGGTGTTCGGCTTTTTTATAGATAGCTTCATCGGGCGTAACACGTGCAGAGCCAAAAAAGCTGACTGCGGGGCCAATATCATGAAGGGCTTCGACGCCGTCCACAAATTCTCCCATGATGCGAAACAGACGCCAGGATTCACCGAGGTTGATATCATCAATTAAAAACTGTTTTTCCATTGCAGAGGACATTCCAGATAGATTGGCCGGCATACAGTCGGCTGGTTATACAACTCTTCAGGTTTTACCGTGATGGCCGATGGTGACTTTCCCTTGTTCCACAATAACTGGAACCCGGCGATCTCCAAAGGAATAACGCAGCATTTCCTCCAGTTTTGCGGGATCGGAAAGAACATCGTGATAGATCACCCCTTTCCCGGCGGCGGTGTAAGCTTCACGCGCGGCTGTGGTGAACGGGCACGTATTCTTGCCAAAAATAATTACAGAATCCATAATGCCTCCAAGCCGTTACGCCATTATTGCTTTTGGATTTTCATCCATTCGTCTTTCAAAGTAACCGTGCGGTTAAACACCGGCAATCCGGCTGCAGAATCCACTGGATCCGTGAAAAAATACCCCAGGCGTTCAAACTGATAATGGCTGGAGGGCGTGGCCTGGGATAGACTGGGCTCTATTCGGCAGTCTGTCAGCGTTTCAAGGGACCCAGGATTGATAAACGACTTGAAGTCAGCGCCGTTTTTATCGCCATCTGGATCCGGTCGTGTGAACAGATGGTTATACAGGCGTACCGTGGCAGTGATGGCGTGTGCCGCAGAAACCCAGTGCAAGGTGGCTTTGACTTTACGGCCATCTGGCGCGCC
The DNA here is from genome assembly GCA_027325475.1 of Desulfobacteraceae bacterium. GTDB lineage: Bacteria > Desulfobacterota > Desulfobacteria > Desulfobacterales > Desulfatirhabdiaceae > RAAP-1. Next base: position 3,292 of record DAIEFO010000194.1, read on the forward strand.
GCCGCCTCGGGTTTCCGGATCATAGGTGCAGTGCAATTCCAGGATGTTGCCGGTAGCGGGGTCTTTGACAACCGATTCGCAGCGGATAAAATATGCGTAGCGAAGCCGGACTTCACGTCCTGGCGCCAGCCGGTAGAACTTCTTGGGAGGTTCTTCCATAAAATCATCTGATTCGATATAGAGCACTCTGGAAAATGGCAGTTTGCGGGAGCCCATATCCGGATTGTCGGGGTGATAAGGCGCTTCCAGCATCTCTTCATGATTTTCCGGAAAGTTATCGATAATCACCCGAATGGGATGCAGTACTCCCATGACGCGGGGGGCATGTTCATTGAGATATTCCCGGACGCAGTGTTCAAGCAGCGCCATATCCACCGTGCTGTCTTTTTTGGCGACGCCGATGCGTTCGCAGAAGTTGCGAACGGCTTCCGACGGATATCCCCGACGCCGGATTCCGGATATGGTAGGCATTCGGGGGTCATCCCATCCACTGACATACTTTTTATCCACCAGCTCGATCAGTTTGCGTTTGCTCAAAACGGTATAGGTGAGATTCAAACGTGCAAACTCAATCTGTCGGGGATGGCAGGGTACGGCCAGTGTGTTCAACACCCAGTCGTACAGCGGCCGGTTGTTTTCAAATTCCAGCGTGCAGATCGAATGGGTGATGCCTTCGATGGAATCGGACAGACAATGGGTAAAGTCGTACATCGGATAAATACACCAGGTGTTGCCCGTTCGGTGATGAGATGCGTGGCGTATCCGGTAAATGGTCGGATCCCGCATGACCATGTTGGGAGACGCCATGTCGATTTTGGCGCGCAACACATGAGCGCCGTCCGGAAATTCGCCTGCCCGCATCCGGGTGAAAAGATCGAGATTCTCTTCGATAGACCGGTTTCGATACGGGCTGTCTTTGCCAGGCTGGGTGAGAGTGCCGCGATACTCCCGGATCTGTTCTGCGTTCAGACTACACACATACGCCTTGCCCAGCCGGATCAGATGAATTGCAAACGCATAGAGGCGTTCAAAATAATCCGACGCATAATAAAGCCGGTCCTCCCAGTCAAATCCCAGCCAGCGGACATCTTCCTGGATGGATGTGACGTATTCAATATCTTCCTTGCCGGGATTGGTGTCGTCAAAGCGCAGATTACACACGCCGCCGAATTCTGCAGCAAGGCCGAAGTTAAGGCAAATGGATTTGGCGTGACCCATGTGCAGATAGCCGTTGGGTTCCGGAGGAAAGCGAGTCATGAGCGGCCTGTCGTACTTGCAGGTCTGAATATCGTCGATAATAATGTTCCGGATAAAATGTGATGAAGCAGGTTGTTCTGGCGACGTCATACTATTTCCTTATTGGGATTGCGCCCTTTCTTTGGCGAGTTGTTTGGGATCAAGCGTCCAGAAGGGCGTGCCGTCTTTGGTCAGGCGGACTTTGTATTCGAA
>DAIEFO010000195.1 GCA_027325475.1 Desulfobacteraceae bacterium
GGAGGCGATCCTGCCGTAATTCCTGGCTTGACGTGGGAACAACTGAAAAATTTCCACAGCCGGCACTATCATCCCAGCAATGCATACTTTTATACTTATGGCAATCTTCCACTTAAAGATCACCTTGAATATATTCAGGATCGGGTGTTAAGCCGATTCACCGGAATTGATCCCGATACTGACGTACAGCCGCAGCCGCGGTGGCAAACGCCCCGGCAAGCCATATATCGTTACCCTATAGACAAACATCAGGACATCTCACGGAAGAGTCAAGCCTGCATCGCGTGGCTGACTTGTGATATTACCCGCACCTATGAAGTGCTGGTATTGAGCCTGCTGGGAGAGATTTTGCTTGCCAACGCCGCATCTCCGCTGCGAAAGGCGCTGATGGATTCCGGGCTGGGCTCTTCGTTGAGCGATGGCTCCGGTTATGATGCGGACTGCCGTGACACGTTATTCGCTGCAGGATTGAAAGATATCAGCGCCTCAGACGCTGATAAAATTCAGGCGATTGTGCTTGAGGCACTTGAAAAACTGGCGCAGAACGGCATTGATCGGGAGCTTGTTGAATCTGCCATTCATCAGATCGAGTTTCACCGAAAAGAAGTGACCAACACCCCCTATCCATATGGGCTGAAACTGATGCTGTCCTTTTTCGGAACCTGGCTGCATGCCGGAGATCCGGTGGAAATCTTGAATCTGGATGTGCATATGAATGCGCTGAAAAAGGCGATTGGCACAGGTCCATTTTTGGAACGGAAGATTCGGGAATATTTTCTCGACAACCCGCACCGCGTGCAAATGACGCTTGAACCGGATCCGACGATGGAGGAAACAGAAACTGTCAGGATTACCGAAGAGCTTCGGTCCGTCGCCGCTGCCTTGACAGCTCCAGACATGGACAATCTGGTAATAACGGCGAATCGCCTCCAGACACGGCAGGAAAGTTCGGAAGACGTATCCTGCCTTCCCACGCTGACGGTTCAGGACATCCCGGCCGATATCCGGATAATCACCGAAATGCCAGGCAGTAGCCCTTCCGTACTGTATTACGATCAGCCTACATCCGGCATTGTGTATGTGTCTGCGGCGCTTCAAACCAGCGTTCTTTCCGAAGAGCTGCTTCCTCTGGCGCCTTTTTTTTGTTATGCCCTTCCCAAAACCGGTACGACGCTTCGCGATTATACAGAAATGGCGCGGCGGATAGACCGCTATACCGGAGGTCTCGGATTTTCAACAACCGCAAGAACCCGTTTTGATGACACCGGCGCATGTCTGCCGCTGATCACAATCGGCATCAAGTGCCTGGCGGAGAACGTGGATCCAGCCTTTGAAATTCTTCAAGAACTGTTAACCCAATACCGGTTTTCGGACCTGGCCCGGCTGAAAATGCTGCTGCAGGAATATCAGGCCGGTATGGAATCGATGATTGTCCAGAACGGTCATCGGCTGGCGATGTCGCTGGCCTCCCGGCGATTTTCGTCCGCCAGCCGCCTGAACGAATCCTGGCATGGTGTCCATCAGCTTAAAACCATTAAGAATTTAACGCATGACCTTTCAGACGCCGCCTTGTCCGTGATTTCCGAAAAACTTGGCGCTATTGCCGCGGCTCTCTTTACCGGAAACAACCTGAAACTGGCGCTGATCGGAGAATCCCAAATGCTTTCAACGGCGTCCAGATGGCCGGACGCATTACAAAATACGCTGCCGAAAGATCAAGAAGAGCACAGGGCGGCGCCGGCATCCGCAGAACCGGATATGACATTGCCTTATGAAGGCTGGTCCACATCCTCAGCCGTATCTTTTGTGGCACAGTCGTTTCAGACGGTCCGCATGGCGCATCCGGATGCCCCGGTACTGATGTTGATCAGCAAAATGAGCAGGTCGCTCTATCTGCATCGTGAAGTGCGGGAAAAAGGCGGAGCCTATGGCGGCATGGCGGTTTATTCCCCGGAAGACGGCCTGTTCTGTTTTGCGTCTTATCGAGATCCGCACATTGTTTCAACGCTTAACGCCTTTACAGGAGCTATGGAATTCATGTCTTCCGGCAATTATTCCGCTGAAGACATTCAGGAAGGCATCCTTCAGGTCTGCGCAGATATCGATCGCCCGGACCCGCCGGGGCCAGCGGCTCGCAAAGCGTTCTACCGCAAGATTGTAGGGCTTTCAGATGATGTGAGACACCGTTTCAAGCAACGCCTTCTGACGGTTACGCATGAAGATATTCTTCGCGTATCCCGGAAATATCTGGATCCTGCCCATATCCGCAAGGGGGTGGCCGTCATCTCCAGCGAAGAAAGGCTCAAGACTACAGGACAGGCAGCGGAAATGACACCGTTCTCTCTGTATCGAATTTAACGCATTCACAACCGTCGGATGACCACACAAACCTTTTCACAGCAGGAGGTGCATGATGAAAGATATCAGCGAATTGAAGTTTCCAGACAATATCCGTTATACCAAAGATCATGAATGGGCATTGCCTCAGGCAAACAGCATCCGCGCTGGCATCAGCGACTATGCGCAGGATCAACTGGGGGATGTTGTCTATGTGGAATTACCCAAAACCGGTGACAGCTTCCAGGCTGGCGAAGTCTTTGGAACCGTGGAATCCGTGAAGGCGGTATCCGAACTTTTCATGCCGGTCAGCGGAAAAATCACAGGCGTCAACACGTCTCTTACCGACAATCCGGATCTGGTCAATGCCGATCCATACGGCGCCGGATGGATGATCGATATTCAGCCGGACGCAGCCCAGCTTCCCGAAACCCTCATGACTCAGGAGGCATACCTGAACATGCTGAAAGGATGACGCTATGCGGTTTTTACCCCATACTCCGGAACAGATTCAACAAATGCTGGATGTCATTGGCGCAGAAAGCATTGAATCGCTTTTTGCCGACATTCCTGACAGTTGCCGAAGACTGAAACAGATAGCCCTGCCGGAAGCCATGAGCGAATGGGCGTTGAACCGGCATATGGACAAATTGTCCGACCACATCGCAGTTTCACCCGAATACAGGGTGTTTTTAGGCGCAGGCCGTTATAACCACTTTATTCCGGCGATCGTGACATCTCTTTCCGGCCGCTCTGAATTCTTAACGGCATATACGCCCTATCAACCTGAAATCAGTCAGGGAACGCTTCAGGCGATCTATGAATATCAGACCCTTGCGGCATGGCTTATGGGAGCCGATGTGGCCACCGCGTCCCATTACGATGGCGCAACCGCTCTGGCCGAAGCCCTGCTCATGGCAGTTCGCAAAACCGGCTCCAGGCGGGTCGCCGTATCATCTCTGGTGCATCCGCTGTATCGCAGGGTGGTAAAAACCTATCTGGAACCTGCTGGCATCAACATCCTGGAACTGCCGCGGCTTCCAAGCGGCCGGACAGACATTTCTCCTCTCGAAGGCATCCAGGGGGTAGCGGCGGTAGCGCTCCAGTCTCCCAATTTTTTCGGTTGTATTGAAAACATCGGCGTTGCGGCGCAGAAAACGCACGAAGCAGGGGGTCTTTTTGTAGCAGGATTTACCGAAGCCATAGCTTACGGGCTTCTGAAAAATCCGGGAAGTCTGGGTGCGGATATTGTGTGCGGCGAAGGTCAGAGTTTAGGCATACCTGTGGCATTTGGTGGACCGGGGCTGGGAATGCTGGGCTGCACCCACGAGCTCATGCGGAATCTCCCAGGCCGTCTGGTGGGAAAAACGAAGGATGTGGAGGGAAAAGACGGTTTTGTACTCACCCTTGCCACCCGCGAGCAGCATATCCGCCGGGAGAAAGCCACCTCGAACATCTGCTCCAACAACAGCCACTGCGCACTGACCGCTGCGGTCTATATGGCGTCTCTGGGGAAAACCGGATTTCGTGATCTGGCGCAGTTGAACCATGACAAGGCCGCGTGGCTCTGTGAGAAGCTGGCGGCATCCGGATATCCTCCGGCGTTTAACGCGCCATTTTTTAATGAGTTTGTCGTAAAGTTCCCGCCGGGATTTGAGACCCGGTATGCAGCGCTTCTTGATAAAAAAATCGTAGCCGGGCTGCCGCTGGGCACATATTATCCTGAACTTTCCGGTCATTATCTGCTGTGTGCCACTGAAACTGCATCGATGGAAGACATGGATGCCCTGATCCGGGAGGTAATCTCATGAATGAACCACTGGGCACAACGGGTCTGATCCTGAACGAAAAACTCTTATGGGAAAAAGGACGGAAAGGCCGCAGCGGTTTTTCTCAGCCACAGCGGGATGTCCCTGTCTCTCCGTTGCCTGCTGAACTTCTGGGAGATGGCCCTGATTTCCCGGAGCTCAGCGAAGTGGATGTGGTGCGGCATTACACCCGGCTGTCCACCTGGAATTTCGGGGTGGATACCGGCATGTATCCGCTGGGGTCCTGTACCATGAAATACAACCCCAAAACCAATGAACGTCAAGCCGCGCTCCGGGGACTGGCGTCAGGACATCCGCTGCTGCCGGAATCCCTGTGCCAGGGTGCACTGGAGCTGATGGTGGAACTGGAGCGCTTTCTGGCGGAAATTACCGGCATGGATGCTGTCTCGCTTCAACCGGCAGCCGGTGCTCACGGGGAACTCACCGGAATGCTGGTTATCCACGCGCACTTCAAAAAAAATGGCGATTCCCGTTCCAAAATCATCATCCCCGATACCGCTCACGGCACCAATCCGGCCAGCGCCGCACTTTGCGGATACCGCCCCGTTGCGGCGGCATC
>DAIEFO010000196.1 GCA_027325475.1 Desulfobacteraceae bacterium
CAGAAACGGTTCCTGGGTGTCGATACCGAACAGCAGGTAATACCAGGCTTCCTTGTGGGTGTTGGAAATAAATATAACGCCCGGATTGGGATGGGTGCCGAACGGATCAGCCTTCAGATGATAAAAATCTTTAAACATATTGGGATAGCTTCCTAAAACTGAGATCGGATACAGTGCTTTTTTCAGTCACCCTCACATACAACCCATCCGCTATTCCTGCGAACAGAAATGGTACCGAGTTGATGAAAAGGGCATTGGATGGTTCCACAAATAGATTGTTTTCCAGATAAACGCACCAGACAGCGATAACGACAACACATAAATTCTTTCCCATGAATCCCGGTTCTGGAAGGACTTTGAAGGTCTGCAGGATTCGTCGCAGAATGAGAACGACCATCATCAGATATGTACATAACCCTACCAGCCCTAGTTCAGTAGCAATCCCCATCAGATGGTTATGCTGAAACTGGGGCGTTGACACTTCGACGACATATGGGACCTTGCCGGTATAGGACAGGGTAGCTACCGGAATAAACTGGGCAAGGCCGATCCCCAGCAGGGGACGCTGTGTAAACAGATAGTACGACATTCCCAGCAACGCCATACGGATCTGAACTTCTTCCACCTGATAAACCCCGCCTTCGCGCCTGTCGGAAGATGCCAGGCGGTGCGCATTGATGAAAACAGCCGCCACAGCGACCGCTACCGGAATTGAAACCAGTTTCCATTTGGAAAAAGGCGTTTTATACCACATGAAAAAAATAAACAGTGATATCAGAAACCCCAGATAGACCGACCGCGTCAGGGTAAAAAAAACTGCGGGGGGGAACAGCAGGAGCGCCATCTGATTGAAGGCCAAAGAAAACCCTGTTTTCTTTGGAAGAAGGTGCATGCCGCTGATAAAACCAATCACGATGGCAACCCCATTGAACGCAGCATTTAAAAATGGCCCTCTGGCGCGTTCCAGATGCAGTGTGGAAATTTGGGGGTTATTAATATACTGGGGATACACATACTGGCGCAATTGAAAATATTCCAAAGGTGCTATCAGGCACAAATAAATTCCGAAAATGAACAATGCCGTGAGAATCAGATGTATCTGCTCCTCGGTCTGGATAAAACTCTTGGCATATATATAAACCACAAAAGGAAACAGATAGCCGGTAATAAACACGAACCAGGGCGACGGGAACCTTGCAGGATCCACGGAAGTGAATCCGACGCGCATCATGGATATCAGACAAATCACCGCAAAAGCAAACATTGCAATTTCGATGGAATTATGGGTGAGAATATTGATTTTTCCAGTAAAGAAACCGAGCGTTACGTATGCAATCACCAGGATGAACAGCAACCGTTCGATGGTAATGTCAAATACACCTGCAAAACGCAGTATGAAAAAATTCGGGCCGAAAATTGCAGCGGCAACCACCCAGCACGCCAGCAGAACCGCCGGAAAGTCTGATGCTTCCTGCGCTGCGTGTATGGGCTGACGTTTTCCCTGAAACCACAAAAACATGACGGTCAAAGAAATGACCATGATAACAGCCGACGGTATGATATCCATATTCAGTGCCTGCAGCAGTCCGACGCGTGAAATTTATCGTTATACATTGGACACAAACCCCAGCACCGGAACATTCAAGTGCGTTTCGATATCATAGAGCGTTTTGATGCGGTGATCGAAATGATCCACCGTCAATGCAACGGCAATGCCCAAAAAAAGACCTGAAAAAAAACCGCCGATAATTATCAACATACGATTGGGCTTGAACGGGTTGACAGGAAGCGCCGGCTTGTCGATCAGTGTTAATATCTGTTTGTCTTCGTTCAGGGATTTCGCCATCCGCGTCTGTTCCAGTTGCGTCATGGTGTGGGTATAGGCATCTCTGGCCAGATAATATTCCTGTTTCAAGGTTTCGTAAGTGGCTTTTTCACCTGCGGTTTTCTGAATGCGATCTTTAAGTCCATTGATGATGGTCTCAAGCTGATGAATTTTGGCTTCAATACCCTTAGCTGTCATCTTCTGAGCATCCACGGATCTGCCGAGCTCTTTTTTCAAGGAATCAATGCTGAGATGATACTCCTGCTCCACCTGTTTCAAAGGCTCAAAATTTGCGCTAAATTGCGGTTTCATCTCGTTTAATTGTAATTGCAGTTGCGCTACTTTCGTTTTATAAACCGAAATAGTACGTCCCGAGCCCTCCATTTCAAGCGGAACACTGGGAATCCCGTTTTTGTGAATCTCCTTGTCCAGATAGTCGATAGAGCTGTTCAAGCCTGCCAGTTCCACCTGAAGCTCATGATAGCTTCGTAAAAACTGGTTGAGCAAGGCGTTGGGCCCCACTTCGGCATTGGATTTTCCGGGCTCCAGATTCAAAATTTCAAGAAGAGCGAGCGCCTGCTTTTTCTCGAATTCCCGGAGTTTGTCTTCTTTTTTCAGCATATCATCGTGAAGTTTTTTAGTCTGGCTCAAAAAGAAGGAATATGAGTAATCGCTTTTAGACTGGCTGAGTTCCCGGTAAGCTTCCAAATAGTTTTCGGTCAGAGATGAGGCTACCTGCATGGCGCGAACAGGATTGCTGTTGGCATATTCCAAAATAAAGACGCTGGAACCTTCAAATGTTTCTCCGGCAGGCGGACTGACGTCTATGTTCTTCCGATATGTGTCCAATATTTTCTGAGAAACCGGTTGCCGGATTCCGGGATCCAGTTCGAGCGCCACTTTTCCCAGAACCCGGTTGGACAGAATCAACTCCTTTTGATCCTGCAGATAACGTCGGACCCGGTTTCGGTAGTCAAAAGAATTCTCTTGCTGCAACGGATCCATACTCTGAGGCACGATCAGCGAAAATTTGGCGTTGGAGCGATACACCGATGGCAGCGTCACGGCAACCGCGGCAGAGAGCATGAATACCGTCAAAAATACCAGCACAATAATGCGTATCCGGTCACACACAATAAAAACAAATTCACGAAAGATATTCTGCATTCCGCTGATGCCCTCTATTTGACAGTTACATTGTTTAAATTATAGTTGGCAGAAATGTTGGTGGAAAAAGGCAGCACCGCGTAAATGCCTTTGGTGAAAATACGTTCGATCATATCGTTGACGTCGTCGATATGGTTTTTGGGGACAAAGACAATATCCCCCGGCTTTAGTTTAACATTGGTTAGAGGGACGCCGGTTTTCAAGGCGGTCTGAATATTGACCCTGAACACAATGGGTCTCTCCAGCCCTTCGTTGCGGAATACCATTACTTCTTTGAGTTCACTGCTTTTTTTATAACCGCCGGAAATGGCCAGCGCTTTCAGGATATCCGGAACCGATGTAATGTCGTAGGCTCCAGGTTTTTCCACTTCTCCGAGTATATACAGTTTGGGGTAGTGAATTTCCAGTAAAATCAGAGTGACATTGAGATCGCGTACCTGTTTGGCATATTTCTCATTGAGCATTTTTTCGAGCTGAGAGACCGTAAATCCCTGCGCCTGCATGGAGCCGATCAGCGGAAAAGAGATGCGCCCGTCCGGAGTAACCGGCGCGATCTTGCTCTGCCCTCTGGATGCTGTTGTAATGGCCTTTCTTAGTTCAGCGACCTTAACGTTAAATTCTTCCACGGCAACCGTTACTGCAGGATCCGCAAAATATTTCTTGAATTTCCGATCTAAATCCGACGCCAGTTCCATAGGTGTTCTGGATTCCGCCATTATATCACCGATCAGCGGCACCGTGATTTTCCCATCGGAACGCACCAGCACGGATGAGCTGTACTGAGGATAAAACGGCAGATTAATGCTGATCTTGTCTTGAACCTCGAGGCGATAATCTTCAGGCGTTTTGCCATATTTAAGATTATACACGATTTCAAGCACATCCCCGGGGCCCATTCGATATTCAGGAACGTACGGAACCGCAATGTTGTGAATGATCTGGTAGTCCGGATTCAGGGCGGCTTTCTCCGGCGTAACGGTCAGTTGGGTTTCAAGCTGATTCAACTGCCGGATATCATCGGCGGATTTAATCGTGGCGTCAAATTTGGAAGGTCCCTCCAGAGATGCGTGATAACAGGAGGAAAGGAACAGCGGAGAAACCATTATTACTCCGTAACAGAGCAGATTCAACAGGCGGCGAAATTGAGATGGCGACATTGGTAACCTCAAATATGACATATATGCTTGATAAATATCTGGCGGAAACAACTTCATACCGTTCAACAGCTACCCGCCGTTGTCGTATTTCAAGTTTTCTTAGCCTTTTGATATTAAATCCTATTTTTGATTATCTACAAGAACTTCACTTAAAGTCAAGAAATTTAAGCGATATGTTCGAACCGGTCCAATGAATTCAAGTCAGGTGGAATTCAGGATGGTTTCATAAAATGTTTGCAGGCAAGGCGACAAATTTTAAAGTTGCAGTACACTTCACGGTGATCAGGGAAACGTAATTTGCTGTTTGTACCCACCGTCATGAATATGATATGTTCAATCAGATATGAATGACAAGGCCGAAAGAGTGATAATCTCAGACAAAAAAGTGTGAAACATGACGGCGCAGATATCCGCCCGGTCATTTCAATGCGCATGTAAAGTGAGATGATGATGATAGAAAAGCTCAACATTTTATTTTTTCAATGGATTCATAGTGGCGCAGGCCAGCAGCCAATACTGGACAAAACAGCCGTTTCCTGCGCGGTATGCGGGCCCT
>DAIEFO010000197.1 GCA_027325475.1 Desulfobacteraceae bacterium
TTGAACGCCGCCGTCGAAGCAGCCCGTGCCGGTGAAGCAGGCGCCGGATTCGCTGTGGTGGCGGACGAAGTGAGAAATCTTTCCAAGCGTGCAGCAGAAGCAGCCAAGAACACATCCTCTCTGATCGAAGCAACCGTTACAATAATCCACGAGGGCGCTGGTCTTGTAGAAAACGTCAACGGCGAATTCGGTGATGTATTGGCCAGCGCATCCAAGGTGGAACAGTTGGTAAACGAAATCGCTTCAGCGTCTCGCGAACAGGCGCAGGGAATTGACCAGATCAACACCTCCGTGAGTGATGTGGACACCACCGTTCAGCAAAATGCCGCCAACGCCGAAGAATCAGCATCCGCTTCGGCGGAGATGAATGGTCATGCCGAGCAGTTAAAAACGTTTGTAGATGAACTGGTAATACTGATTGAAGGCGGAGACGGTCATGGAAATGGTGCCGTCCGGTTCGATGAAACAATGCCGGAAGATGAACAGGAACTCATGCCCAAGGCCCTGACCTGTGACAGGCGCAGGAAAAGCATTCCAGCGCCATAATTATCTATAACGACCATTGAAGAATAGACAGAATTTAATACTGATCGGAATGCCGGGGGCGGGTAAAAGCACTGTTGGCGTATTGCTGGCAAAGCGATGCGGAATGGCGTTTTCAGACACGGACATTCTGATTCAAACCGGTGAAGGGCGTTATCTTCAGGAGCTCATTTCCATATATGGCGTCAGCGGTTTTCGGGAAATCGAGGAAAAGTATCTGCTCAGCATCCCGGCGGATTGTGGTGTGGTCGCCACCGGCGGGAGTGCTGTTTACAGTGAAAAAGCCATGTCTCATCTGAAATCATTGGGCGCTGTGGTCTATCTTCAAATTGCGTTGGCGTCGCTGAAAACCCGGCTGGGAAATCTGGTGGAACGCGGAGTCGTGATGACGCCTGATCAGACCCTTGACATGCTGTATGAAGAAAGATGTCCGTTCTACGAAAAATATGCGGACATCACTGTTTCCACCGACACAATGACGCCCGATCAGGTGGCGGCACGGGTTGTGGAAAGGTATGCTCACCGCCGTTGTATCGCATTTTCATGTCTAAACGTCGTGTAATCACGAAGTGTAGATTTGAGACGAAGCGGATTGAGAAGCAAATCCAAAGCATCCAGAATGTCGCGACAGATGACCTTGGCAACGGCGATCACTTCTCCGGCCCCCCCTCAGTAGTTCCCACAACTGCAATTACCACAGCCGACATTCTGGCCGTTTCGACATCGTTACAGCCGTTTAGGTATTGACCGGCATCATAACATCTTTCAATTCTCTTACGTGGACAGCGCCGCGATCAGCACATCGATGTAAAACCGGGCGTGACTGATCGGCGCTGCCAGATTGGCGCGGTGATTAGCCAGAATGCCATCGTAGGCGGCGTCCGTAACAACCCAGGGATGAATTTCAGAAGCCCTGTGACAGGATTCGATGGCGTGACGCAGAATCTCAGTACCATGACGGGTTTCCAGCACCAGGCTGAAATCTTCCTGAACTCCCTTTAAAATCGTTTCCAGCGAGCTGGCAACGCCTTGCGCATAATAGAAATAATCGTCCACCTTGAACCAACTGACCGGTTTTCCATCCGGCTCGTGCGTTTTGATCAGATTTTCATCGCAGCTTCCCAGGAGATTGTCATAAGAGGCCAGAAGCGGCAGCAGATTGTCTGCACGTGTGTAGAACGCCGCCTCATTTTTTTCGAGCTTGCTTTTATAGATGTTGATTTCAGACAAGGCATCATCATACCGGGACTCTGGTGAAGGAAACCAGTAACGGTCCGGCTTGGTCATCAGCCAGTCCATAGCCCGCTCCAGATTTTTATCAAGAGATTCGACACTGCCGGTTCTAGAAAGTTTCTCCGTCAAAATTGTCACCGTCCTGCGTGTGACTTCCAGAACACCCAACTGGAAGTTATTGACATCATCCGTAAAATTCAGGATGTCATTGGGTCGCCACCCCCAGAAACGGCCGTGCAGTTCATAATCCAGCGGTTTTACCAGCTCAGTGACAAACGCAACCCCTGTTTTTTTCTTTACAGGAGCTGTTGCTACTGTGATGGTTCCATTTGCGGACGCTGAACCTGTTTTGTCCGGTTCCTGAAGAACGACGTGGGGCAGCATTCTATTTGAATCCTTGGATGGCACTGAAGGCACTATCTGCGGGTGCACCGCCATCCCTGGAGCAGCGGGCGGAACAAACCCGGAGGCTGTTTTCGCTGTCTCCGCCACATCCGGATGTACCGCCTCGGTCTTCGGTGTTGCAGGTGTCTGGACGCTGGAACGCTCATGCGGCAGAGACGCCACAGGGGTTGTTGCTGGTTTGCTCAGCAGACCAATGATCGTTGCCACAAGCCACAACAAAGCTACGGCCAGCACAACGCCGATAATCATGCGCTTTGTGGCAAAATCCTTGAATGATTCCATAATTACTCCTTCATCCGTTTCTGAGTTTACGGATATCTCCCACCCGGATGGTGACATTGCGGGAGTCAAAATATTCAATAATCGGTATCACAAATTTACGGGAAGCCCCTGTCATATCTTTGAACTGGGGCGTGGAAATTTCGCCATGAGCCGTCAAAAAATCAACCAGCTTCTTCCGGATGGCGTCAATGGCTTCCCTGTGAAAATACATGTCCTCCCGGATACGGACGATCAATCCCTCATCCACCAGCACATGAAGGACGGCTCTGGCCTTGGCGTCATCCAGGTTCCGGGTTTTACAGAATTCCTTGAAATATGGCGGCGTGAGGCCATCTTTTTTATAAGTATCGAGAATTTTCTCGCGGACATCTGTCTGATCCTGCCCCAAGGACACCGAATGCGTTGACAGGCGAACCGTGTTTTCTTCCTGAACCACCTGATTATTTTTCGCCATCTGCTGAATCATCAGGGTAAAAAGCCGGGAGCTGACATGAGGCGGCAACCTGGACTTCAGCTCTTCCTTGGACATCCCAATCTTGAGCGGGTTGGATTGATGAAACGCTGCCAGCAAAGTGCCGGCCTCCTCCATCAGTTGTTCAAAACAAGTATGATGGATATAAATGCGCTGCTCCCGGTCCACCATTATCAGGGTTTTATCGGACAGCAGCCGCGTCAGAAATCCATCCAGTTTTTTATCGGATGTATTGGTCATGATCCGCAGATCCGAATATCGTATCCCCTGATATCCTGATTCATTCGCATGGGAAACGACAACTTCCTCAGGCGGCATGTCCACAAGTTTCTGAATCCCGGAAACAACCTCTGGTTTGAAGCGTTTGTGTTTCTGAGGAACCGGATTTAAAACACTGCCGCCGCCAATCGTTCGAACCGGTGAATAGCTCCGGATCACAAACCGGTCATCCTTGACCAGTGTCACCGGCGCATCGAGCCGCAATTGGGCTACGGTCGTACCGCCTGCTTCCAGTTCTTCACTGTCGAGAAGAATCAGGTTTCCCAAAACCTCGCTGGTGCCGGTGTGAAAACGAATCTGAGTACGGTTCTTGATCGGCTTTTTGTTGCTTTTGAGATATTGACAAACAATATCGATCATATAGCTGGGCGTCAGTGCATTCGGACTGGACAGCACATCTCCCCGGTTGATCGAGGTCTTTTCCAGCCCCTGAAAATTAATGGCTGTCCGCATACCGGATACCGCCTGATCGACGCTGGCGTTATGCACCTGGATCCCTCTGACCTTGGATGTAACCCCCACCGGATAAATCATCACCGGATCACCGACATGGATCACGCCGGATATCAGTGTCCCCGTGATAACCGTCCCGAACCCCTTCATGGTAAACACCCTGTCCACAGGAAGCCGGAACAGATTGGTGGTGGAACGTTCGGGGATGGCGGCACTCAGTGTTTCAAGTGCCTGAACAAGTTCAGGAATTCCCTGACCCGTGACAGATGAAACCGGAAGGATGGGAGCATTTTCTAAAAAAGTACCTTGTGTGAAAGCCCGGACATCATCCATGACAAGCTCCAGCCAGTCTTCATCCACCATATCCACCTTGGTGAGAACGACGAGCCCGTACTGCACCTGAAGCAGCATACATATTTCCATATGTTCACGGGTCTGGGGCATAATGCCCTCGTCCGCCGCAATGACCATCACCACCATATCGATACCCGTAGCGCCTGCTACCATGGTTTTGACGAATTTCTCATGCCCCGGAACATCTACAATACCCAAATGCTGCCCACCGGGAAGATCCATCGAAGCAAACCCCAGTTCTATGGTAATCCCCCGAAGCTGTTCTTCCTTCAGTCGATCCGTGTTAGTTCCGGTCAATGCCTTGATAAGACTCGTCTTACCGTGATCGATATGCCCTGCAGTACCCAGTATGATCTGTTTCAATGACGCTCCGCTCCTTCAACATATTACCGGAAAAAATGCCCGGCGACCCGCAGAAGGTAAAAGATATTTTCATTTTCATATCGGTTGTAACAGTTCAGTAAAAAGTCCGTATGCAGCGCTTGCACAGAGATTGGACGTTTTTCTTTGCCGATAATTGATGGCTTCGTAAAATGTTCACA
>DAIEFO010000198.1 GCA_027325475.1 Desulfobacteraceae bacterium
CTGAAATATGTCGAAAAGCATTCAGGTTATAAAGGCTATATTGTGCGTCCGCTGAGTGCAAGGCTTCTGGATGAAACTATCGCTGAAGCAGAAGGCCTGATCTGCAGGGAACGGATGCTGGGGCTTTCGGGCAGATCACGCAAACCCCAGATGGAGCTTGCCAGAGACTGGGGCGTCACTCGGTATCCGGCGCCTGGGGGCGGATGTCTGCTGACCGACCCTGGTTACAGCCGCCGGTTAAAAGACCTTTTCGATCATCAGTGCATCTATACCGGAAATGAACTGCATTTGCTGAAATATGGGCGGCACATCCGTCTGAGCGATGAGGTGAAAATTATCGTCGGCAGAACCCGCCAGGATAATGACAACATCCTGAAGCACTATGACGCGACGCGGGATATTCTTCTGAAAGCCAGACTCATTCCAGGACCGGTGGCCCTGGTTTCAGATCGCCCGAACCCGGCGCTGATTCGCCGGGCGGCTGAAATTGTCGCTGGATACAGCAAGGCGGCTGCAGATACATGGGTGGATATCGAAGCAGTCGCGTCCGGATGCGCCAGTGTCCTGCGCGTTATGGGAAAGCGACCGGAAGCTGCCGATATGATCTGAATTCTGTTTGATTCCCCGAAAAGATCATGGTAGATGACGCTATTGATCATTTTTTTCAGATAACGGTCACGCGGGCGATCCCCCGTAACTGCCAGCTTGCCTATGCTCACAGATACCATGATATTGATTGTTCTGCTGCTTTTTTCGGCGTTTTTTTCCGCCGCCGAGACAGCTTTCTTTTCTATCAGCCGCACCAAGGCGCGGCATCTGGCTAAAAGCAGGCAAAACGTCTATGTGCTGATTCATCTGCTGAAAGAAAATCCGCATCGGCTGCTGACCACGCTGCTGATCGGCAACAACGTGGCCAATATCGGGGCTTCCGCGCTTGCCACCAGCGTTGCCATATCCATTTTCCCTGATTATGCGCCGCTGGGGCTTGCTACCGGTGTCATGTCCTTTTTAATTCTGGTATTTGCCGAGGTATTTCCTAAATCCATCGCTACGCGCAACAATGTGGCCATTGTTCGTTTGACTGCCTATCCGGTGTACTGGTTTTCGGTACTGTTTTATCCTGTCTCCAGTTTTCTCGGATTTATACCGATGCTGACGGGAAAAATCAAAAAAACTTCAATGGTCACCGAAGAAGAGTTGTTGACCATTGTCGATGTGGTTGAAGAAGAAGGAGAAATCAAGGAAGAGGAGCGGAAACTGATCAACAATATCTTTGAATTCGACGATACCAGCGCCTCCGAAATCATGACGCCCAGAGCCGATATGTTCGTGCTGGACATCAATGAGCCCCTCTGTCTGGAAGCCATCGCCCGTTCCGGATTTACCCGGATTCCGGTTATTGACAACGATATCGATCACGTGATCGGTATTATCAATATCAAGGATATGTTCGTGCACCGCTCTGTCCCCCATGAGCCTCTGGACATCCGGAAAATCATGCGCTCCCCCTATTTCGTTCCTGAAAACAAAAAGCTGGATTCGCTGCTGCGTCAGTTCAAAAAGCGGAAAAATCATATCGCCATTGTTGTGGATGAGTATGGCGGCGTCTCCGGGCTGATTTCCATGGAAGATGTCCTGGAAGAGCTGGTGGGTGAAATCAACGATGAAACCGATATGGATGAGCCCCATATCGTCAAGGTCAAAAATGATGAGTGGATTGTCCTGGGAAAATCCGACATCGATGAGGTCAATGAAAAGATTCCGATGAACATTCCGGATTCCAAGGAATATGATACGTTTTCCGGATTTATTTTAGAGCAGATCGGCCGGATCCCGCAGGTTAAGGAAGAAATATCCCTGGGAGATTTTCTTGTCATCGTTCAGGAAATGGATGGAAACCGCATCAAGGAATATCGAATCAGACATCTTCAGAGGCAATGAAATGATCGCGCCTTCCGCTCTATTTTCGCTTGTTCATCCGCAGTCGCCATGAGTACACAAGGCTACCTGGAAATTGCCGTAGCGCTTCCGGTTTTTGCAACGTTCACTTACAGAATCCCCGAACATCTCATGTTTCTGGCGCAGCCCGGCGTCCGGGTTCTGGCGCCTTTCGGACAGCGTAAAATCACCGGATATATCCTCGGAAAATCCAGCAGCACCGACCTCGATCAGGTCAAATACATCCTCGATGTCCTCGATGAAACCCCGCTTTTTCCGGAATCCATGATACCGTTTTTCAAATGGGTTGCCGATTATTACCTGTATCCGATAGGGGAAGTCATTCAAACGGCGCTGCCTTCGGGTCTGTCCCGCAGGGAAGTTTCCCGTTATGCGCTGACAGATACGGGCTGCCGCATGGTTCAGGACAATGCCCTTTCTCCCGTTCAGCAGGAAATATTGCGGACGCTGCAATTAAAGCCCTTGGATTTTAAAGGAATCAGCCGCGTCATGGGTGCCAGTATCACCCGATCCGTGCTGCTGGGGATGGAAAAAAACGGCTGGATTGAAAAAATCCGGTCGCTTCAGGCGGAAAAAACGCGCCGCCGCCAGGAAATGTACGTAACGCCGGCGGTTGCCGACATCAGCGGCCTGACACTATCCCGCTCCCAGAAACGCATCATGGAAGCCGTTCTGTCCTATGGCGATATTCCGGTGCGCGAGTTGAACCGCCAGATTCCTTCAGCATCCAGAAAACTTTCCGGGATGGAAGCTTCCGGGTGGGTGCATATCGCCGTGCGAACACTGTATCGCGACCCGTTTGGTGATCCCGTTCAGCCGGATACGCCGAGGATTCTGACCCCGGAACAACAGGATGTCGTGACCGTGGTTGAAAGCGCTCTTGGCAAGGGGTACAAGCCATTTCTTCTGAAAGGTGTCACAGGAAGCGGTAAAACGGAAGTATATCTGCAACTGGCTGATAAGGCGATGCAAAACGGCCGGAATGTGCTGGTGCTCGTCCCTGAAATTGCGCTGATATCTCAGATTGAACGATGTTTCAGGGCCCGTTTCGGCGATTGCGTCTCGGTGCTGCACAGTGGACTGTCCGCCGGAGAAAGATTCGACCAGTGGCATCGGATCGCCAGCCGGCAGTCTCCGATCGTTATCGGCACCCGATCCGCCGTCTTTGCGCCGTTTGAACGACTTGGGCTCATTGTGGTGGACGAAGAACATGACAGTTCCTACAAACAGGATACCGGACTTCATTATCATGCCAGAGACATCGCGCTGGTAAGGGCCAGGATGGACAATGCCATCGCCCTTATGGGCTCCGCAACGCCATCCCTCCAGTCATATCACCATGTCATGACCCGGAAATTTTACGGATTGACCCTTTCCCAACGTATCGAGAACCGCCCGCTGCCGCAGACCCGCATTGTGGATCTGCGGCAGTTTCGGGATCAAAGAGGTATATGGAAGATCATCAGCCCGGAACTTCATGAGGCCATGACGCAGACGCTGGCGCGCGGAGAACAGACGCTGCTTTTTCTCAACCGCCGGGGATTTGCCAGTTTCCCGGTATGCGCGGCCTGCGGAGAAGCCGTGCGCTGCAAGAACTGCTCAATTTCAATGACACTACACCAAAAAGAGCAGGTCTATAAATGTCATTATTGCGGCGCGAGCAGACCGGCCACATCGGCCTGCGCCATTTGCGGCTCTTCTCATATCAAGCTTCTGGGCATGGGAACGGAAAAAATCGAGGCGGCTGTCAAGGCGCTGTTTCCCCAGGCCAGAATCGCGCGAATGGATCGGGATACGGTTTCACGCAAAGGCGCGCTGCTTAATATCCTTAAAGACCTCAGAAGCCGCAGCATCGACATTTTAATCGGCACCCAGATGGTCGCCAAAGGGCATGACTTCCCTTATATCACGCTGGTCGGCGTCATATGCGCGGATATTTCTTTTAGCTTTCCGGATTTCAGATCCAGCGAACGCATGTTCCAGCTTCTGCTTCAGGTATCCGGCAGAGCCGGAAGGGGGGAATCTCCCGGCCAGGTGATTTTGCAAACCTACAACCCGGGACATTTCATCATTTCCGCGGCCATGCAACAGAATTATGCAGCGTTTTACGAGAGGGAAATCCATTTCCGCGAAAAGCTGAAATATCCGCCCTGTTCCCGATTGATCCAGATCAAGTTTATGGGAAAAGATGAAGACAAAACCCGTGAACATGCGCTTCACATCGGGGCATTGTGCCAGCATCTGAAAAAGAACCTGCCCGCATATCGCAGCGTCGAAATTCTCGGCCCCATAGAAGCCTGTCTGCCCCGCATCGCCACATACCATCGATGGCAGATTCTGCTAAAGAGCGTCCACATCTCTCCCTTGCGCCAGATGGCCAAAGATATGATCTTTTCATATCGCAGAGACATCCAGAATCCTCATGTTTCCGTCAGCTTCGATGTGGATCCGGTGTTTATGCTGTAAGCATTGACGACTTCGTAAAAAGTCGTCCGAAAATCAACTTGTTGCAAAATCATCAGTTTTGCTGAAGATATAAAGGCAGCGCTCCGAGTTCAGAAACGGCAGGACATATGGAACCACACGAGATTG
>DAIEFO010000199.1 GCA_027325475.1 Desulfobacteraceae bacterium
AGGATGTTAAGTTATAATTTTAAAAAAATACATTTTTATGTAAAATAGCGGCATTAATTCGCAGAAATCAAGGCTGTTTATGAACAACATTCATCATCTCTGAATCAACGCGTCTCTCTGATAATGATCGGACATGAAAAGCGCCGAATATCTTCAGCATATCCACAAAAAGGAGGCTGGAATGAACTATGTCATAATCGGAAACGGTATTGCCGGCCTCAGCGCTGCGGAATCCATCCGTCAACTGGATAGTACCGGCCATATTTTCATGATCAGCGACGAACCGCTGGAACCCTATTGCCGCCCTATGATCAGTCTGGTTCTGCAGGGCGTTCTCGATCCTT
Source organism: Desulfobacteraceae bacterium (assembly GCA_027325475.1). Taxonomy (GTDB): domain Bacteria; phylum Desulfobacterota; class Desulfobacteria; order Desulfobacterales; family Desulfatirhabdiaceae; genus RAAP-1. Next base: position 345 of record DAIEFO010000199.1, read on the forward strand.
CGAAACTGCCCATACGCAAGTCCGGGCTCTATCAATTTCTGAATATCACACCTGTTCTGGGGAACCGGGTTGTTCAGATGGATGCGGACCGGAAAACACTCTTGCTTTCCGACGGCCAAATCCTGCCCTTCGATCGGCTCCTGATCGCTACCGGCGCCGATCCCCGGCCGATTAAGGCCGCCGGTTCCCACCTGCACCGGATTTTTTTCATGCGCAATCGGCAGCATGTTATGGATATGCTCGAAGCGCTTCCCGAAACGCGGCGTGCGCTGGTCATTGGCGGTGGCCTGGTGGGATTCAAAGCCGCTTACGGCCTGCTGCATCGAGGTGTTGACGTTACCATGCTCATCCGGTCCGGATATCCGCTCTCCCTTCAGGTGGATGCCGACGCCGGCGCCATGATCCTCAGGGAATTGGTACGCCACGGATTAAACGTTCGTGTCGGCGCGGGCGTAACCGCCTTTACTGGAAATATGGCGGTCACCGGCGCTGTCCTTTCCGATGGGTCAGAGCTTCCCTGCGACATGGTGATTATCGGCAAGGGGGTTTTGCCATCCGTATCGTTCATTCCCAAAGACAAAGTTCAGGTGGACCTGGGCGTGGTGGTCAATGCGCATATGGAAACCACCTGCCCTGGCGTCTTTGCAGCCGGCGATGTGGCGGAGTCTGTGGATATTGCACGAAAAACCCGCTGGGTGAACGCCATATGGCCGGAGGCGGCCATGCAGGGACGCCTTGCCGGGATGAATATGGCCGGACGTTCTGTAGCCTGCAATGGGAGTTTAAGCCGCAATGTCATCCGTATTTTCGATCTCGATGTTATGACCGCCGGGTGGAACCATCCGCCGGATGATCCCCGTTTTGAAATTCTCACCCGCTTTCATCCACGTTCCAACACTTACCGCAGACTGGTTTTCGAGGGTAACCGCCTGATTGGCGCAACGCTCGTCAATCATATCGAGTCTGGCGGCATATTGATGACCATGATTCAAAACGCAATCCCCATAAGCATTCCACGAAGGAATCTGCTGCAATTCCCTATCTCCCCAAAGTCAGTCATGTTTTAAAAGGAGGCTGTTATGAACCAGGTAATCGTTCATCCGGAACGGTGTGTGGGATGTATGCAGTGCATGGCCGCCTGCGCTACAGCCCATTCCCGGAGTCATGCGCTTTTTTCGGCGATCCGGGAACTCCCGCTCCCGAAACCACGGATTCATGTCGGATCCGGACGCTACACAGAAGGCTTTCCCAACAGGTGCCGGCACTGCAACCCCGCACCCTGCATGCTGGCCTGCCTGCCCGGCGCCATTTACCGTCATCCTGCAACGGAAACGGTTCTGATCGATCCCGATCGCTGTATTAATTGCGCCTCATGTGCCATGGCCTGTCCTTTCGGCGTTATCCGCTACCATGAAGATTATGCCGCGCCGCCCCGGAAAACCGTTGCCGTCAAATGCGACAACTGTCTGGTGCGGCAGGAACAGGGGCTTTTACCTGCCTGTGTCGAAGCCTGCAAGTCCGGCGCGTTGACATTCGAATCGGCGTCGAAGTCCCTGAAACGAAAAACAGATCAGGTCGCCAGAAGCGTTTCGGCAGGAATGGAACCTCCTGAAGGTTCTCAGGGCTTTTCCCTGCTCAACACCATCAAAAATTCTCAAATCGCCTTGCAGGAAGCGGCGCACTAAGGAGGTCATCATGACTTGCACCTATCATCGTCAGACAATTACCGAAGATGGACAGTTGCTGCTGAAAAAAGCCGAAAACGATCAGGTTGAAACCGTGTGGGATCGCTACCAGTCTCAGCTTCCCCAGTGCGGATATTGTGAGCTGGGGCTGAGCTGCCGCAACTGCGTCATGGGCCCCTGCCGGGTGGATCCGTTTGGCGAAGGGCCTCAACGCGGGGTTTGTGGCGCCGACGCTGATATCATCGTGGCCAGAAATCTCTGCCGCATGATTGCCGCGGGCGCGGCATCCCATTCGGATCATGGCCGGGATCTGGTGGAGGTACTGGCTGGTGTCGCCTCAGGAAAAGCACCGGGATATACCATCCGGGATGTCGAAAAACTCAAAAGCATTGCCGCCGAGTATGGTATTGAAACTCAGGGGAAAGAAATCCTGGCTATTGCTGGAGAACTGGCGTACGCCATGCAGGAAGACTACGGCACGCGGATTGCCGCTCTGACCCTGCTGAAACGCGCGCCGGCCAAACGTCGTGAACTTTGGGAGAACGTGGGCATCACCCCCCGGGGGATTGACCGGGAGACATCGGAAATGATGCATCGCACCCATATGGGGGTGGATAACGGCTGGCAGAGCCTGCTGCTTCAGGGGCTCCGCAACGCTCTGTCCGATGGCTGGGGCGGATCGCTGATCGCCAGTGAAGTTTCGGACATTCTCTTTGGAACACCGTCGCCCAAACCCGCGAGCGTCAATGTCGGCGTCCTCAAAAAAGACCATGTCAACATTGTGGTTCACGGGCATAATCCTGTGGTTTCCGAGATGATTCTGCTGGCGGTTACCTCTCCTGATTTGAAGCAACTGGCTGAAGCCGGCGGCGCCAAGGGCATCAATCTCGCTGGGGTCTGCTGTACCGGAAATGAGCTCTTAATGCGTCACGGTATTCCGATGGCCGGAAACCATCTCATGACGGAGTTAATACTTTCCACAGGCGCGGTGGATATGATGATTGTGGACTACCAGTGCATCATGCCGTCTCTGGGGCAGGTTGCTTCCTGCTATCACACCCGCATGATCAGTACCAGCGACAAAGCCCGGTTTCCGGGAATGGAGCACCGGGAGTTTCACCCGGAAAACGCCGAAGATCTGGCCCGGCAACTGGTCCGGGAAGCTATCGAAAATTTCGGCAGGCGTGGCCGCGTATATGTGCCGGTCGAACCGGTTCAATCCCTGGGCGGTTTTTCGGTGGAATCCATCGTCGCTGCACTGGGCGGATCCGCCGCTCCGCTCATCGAGGCCATCAAATCCGGAAAGATCCGCGGGGCCGCCGGAATCGTGGGATGCAACAACCCGAAAATCCTTCATGACTACGGCCATGTGACACTGGCCAGGCGGCTCATTGAAAACGATATTCTGGTGGTGGATACGGGATGCGCCGCTATTGCCACAGCCAAAGCCGGGCTCAAAATGCCGGAATCCATCCGCTTTGCGGGCCCTGGGTTGAAAGAAATTTGCGGAGCGCTGGGCATTCCTCCGGTGCTGCACCTGGGCAGTTGCGTGGACAATGTGCGTATTCTGATTCTGGCGTCCGCCCTGGCCAATGCGCTGAATGTGGATTTAAGCGATCTTCCCGTTGCTGGTGCGGCGCCGGAGTGGTATTCGGAAAAAGCGGTCTCCATCGCCGCCTATTTTGTGGCGTCCGGCGTCTATACGGTGCTGGGTCCCATGCCGCCCATCGCCGGGAGCATGAATGTGGTCAAATTGCTGACCGAAGGACTGAAAGATGTCGTCGGAGCCGTATTTGCCGTGGAACCGGATCCGGAAGTCGCAGCGCTTCTCATCCGACGGCATATCGAAGATCGTCGTAAAGCACTGGGGCTGGATTTCCGGGCGTAACCGACCTTGACGGCCTCATGATTTGCGCGCCTATCCTGCGAGCATTTTGTGAAGCCGTCCGAAAATCGGCTTTTGTCGAGGCCATCATTTTTTCAACCCGCACAGAAATCATATCCGCTGGCGCCATTCGCCTCATGTCATGTGTTTGATGTAAACGGCCTTCAGGGGACAGGCCTCAATACAGTCCCAGCAGCCCAGGCACATGTCCTGAAAAATAATGGGCGGTTGAAAAAGGCCATCGATTTGTTTCATCACTTTGTGGGTACAGGCGGCCGCAGACGCGCAAACCCCATTTTCCGAGTCGCACTCTTCCGGACGGCACTTGTCATAATCCATCATGCTGAAGGATTTTTTCGATTGCATGTTCATTTTCTGATCGTTATTGACGATTGATTGAATGGAAAGGTTTTTAGGAGTTAAAAGAGATCGTGGTTTTCTTAAATTGAGAACTATGCCAGAATTGATCGGTTTGTCAACTTGTAAAAAAACCTGAAGAAGCGCTTCTCCATGGGTTGCGTCGCCGGATTATATGATGAACGCTCAGCGCCGCCTGCTGGGAGCAGGGCTGGCAGCGCTTTATGATACAAATCCGGTATTCGGCGAATAGAACCGAAACGAGGAATATTTTT